>JBAWZG010000046.1:0-22126 GCA_037143155.1 Bacteroidia bacterium | reverse complement strand
CATCCGCAACCCAAACTCGTTATTACCAATCCTGATCCGATTTGCGAACCTTCCAATCTGGATCTCACTATTCCGGCAGTTACCAAAGGAAGCGATTTGGGTTTGAAGTATGAATATTATTCCGATCTGGATGCAACCACGCTGCTACAATACCCAAAAGTTATTACAAGCGGAGGAACTTTTTACATCAAGGCCATCAATCCAATAACCGGCTGTACGAATGTCAAGCCTGTGCTGGTGGTTGTGAATAAGCTGATTACTCCTGAATTTCCAGTTATCGACGAGTTGTGTGTAAATGACAATACGCCCTCATTGCCGAAAATTTCAATCAACGACATACCGGGCAGCTGGGATCCGGCTATCATCAGTAGTGCAAAAGCCGGAGTGACAACATACACATTCACCCCGTCGTCGGAAGTTTGTGCACGAACAATTAGCATTCAGGTTAGAGTGAATAAACCGCGCAATCCTGTATTTAATCCGATAGGTCCGCTTTGTCAGAACGTTCCTGCAACCGGTTTGCCGGGGTGGTCGAACAACGGGGTTACAGGCACCTGGAATCCGTCTAAAATTTCGACCGATTTAGCGGGAACTTTCAGCTTTAAGTTTACTCCGTTTGCCGGTATGTGCGCAAAGGATACAACCATTGAAATCAAGGTTAATCCTGAAGTTGTTACCGTTTTCGATCCGATCGGCCCATTGTGCCCGGATTCGGAAGCACCACTATTGCCGGCTACTGACAAAAACGGAATTGCAGGAACCTGGTTTCCGGCTGTCGTTTCGACCACCAAACCTGGTGAATTCGATTACGTGTTCACTCCGGATGGAGTAACTTGTGAGAACCTCAAACCCATGAAAATAAGGGTTACCGAACCAATTGTACTGACTGAAACCCATCAGGATATTGGCTACAGTATTGAGCCAAAGGGAAGCATCGACCTGAGCGCTTCAGGAGGATTGGGAACTTTGACCTTTCAATGGGATAACGGGGCAAAAACCGAGGATCTGACCGCACTTGGTAAGGGAACCTATACCGTGACCGTGAACGATCAGAACAATTGTACAGCCAAACTTTCGGTTACAATTACCCGGATAGAACTGATGACAATTGCTGCAATTGTGAACGATGCCTGTCCCGGATTTGCCGGAAGCATCAACTTTGAGCTGACCAATGTTCCGGATGGAAAGTATGATATTTTGTATTCAGCAGGGAAGTTTGCCAATGTCCCGGTTTTGGATGGGAAAGCAACTGTTCCGGCTGCAAAAGGAATCTATAACAACATCCGCTTGTTTGTAAATGGGAACAGTACCGTCAATCCGCTTGGCGGACTTCTGAATGTTGAAGTAAAGGCGCTGCCAGCAATCACTTTAAAAGCAAAAGCTGTGCGGAGTGAATGCAGCAACCAGATGGGCAGCATCGAATTCATTTTCACCAATATTCCGCAAGGTGTGTACGACATTACTTATGACGGAGGACAATTTACCGGTGTTCAGGTAATCGGCAATTTGGCGAGTGTTCCGGCCATTGCCAAAACGTATGCGAACCTGACACTGAAAGTAAACACCTGCAGCACCAACAGTGCAACAGTCACCCTCGATCAGCCGATTGGTATTACTCCGGAAGTTGCGCCGCCGGTTCAGCCAACCTGTGCGGTTCCAAGCGGAACAATTGTAGTAACTAATCCTTCAGGACCGAATTACAGTTACAGTAAAGATGGTGGAAATACCTGGCAGGATTCTGAAACTTTTGCAGGCTTGCAGCCTTCTGCAATCTATCAGCTTATGACCCGTGAAAAAGCAACAGGCTGCGAATCGGAGATTCTGCCGGTAACTCTTTATTCCGTTCCGTCGGATCCTGATTTAGCGACAGTTTCGATTACGAGTCCGACCTGTGATGCTCCGACAGGATCGTTTACAATTACCAATATTGATTTCGGAGCCGGTTACGAATACAGTACTGACGGTATTCTTTACCATGATTCAAAAACCTTCAACGGCTTAGCTCCCAATCAGGTCTATCAGTTGCATGTGCGCTTGAAATCAACAGGTTGTGAATCGCTGACACCGGTAACAATTGATCGGATTCCGCCACCACTTGACGCTCCACTGGCTGAGATTACAAAACAACCTGACTGTATCGATCAGACCGGAAGCATTTGGATTACAGATCCACGGACCAATGGATATTTGTACTTTTTGGATGGGATCGGACAGTTTTCAAAAATCCTTACCGGAATTGCACCAGGAGAGCATCTGCTGACCATTAAAACCAGATTGTCGAATTGCGAATCGGCGAACACCATATTGACTGTTGATCCGGTTCCGCCAATTCCGGCTGCTCCGGCGCTGATTGGTACAAATCCTTTTGTGGTGTGTGAGGAGAGTCCAATGCAAACGCTGGATGCAAATACTGTCATTCAAATTGAGTCAGGAGCTGTCATAGCGTGGTATGATAAACCTACGGGAGGAAATCTGGTTGCAGCCCCAATCTTAAATAAAATTGGAGATACAACCTATTATGCTGAAGCATCGCGTGGTAATTGCATTAGCCTGACGCGCACAGAGGTTAATCTAAGCATTTATCAAACGCCATTGGTTTTTGGTCCGGCAAGTCCGATTGAACAATGCGCCAGTAATCCAATCCAAACACTCGATGCCGCTTCGTACATCACCGGATTAAAATCCGGCGAAATACTGACCTGGTATGATGCAGCAGTTGGAGGAAATATGGTTTCGCCATTTCTGAATACTCCGTCTAAGAAAACTATTTATGCCGAAGCCTCCAACATGAAATGTAAAGCGGTATCGCGCGTTCCGGTTACCTTAATAATTAATCCAAGTCCCGCACCGCCTGTTTGGCTGAGCGATCTGATTGAATGTGAGCAAAGTCCGCTTCAAACGCTGGATGCACGAAATGGTATTGCCCAGCCAACTCCGGGAACAACACTAAAATGGTACGAACAGGCAGTTGGTGGAACTCCGGTCGAATCGCCGACTTTGAATACAGTGAATAGCAAAACCTGGTATGCCGAAGCAAGCATCGGAGATTGTGTAAATTCGAACCGCACCGAAGTAAAACTGACTATTTCTCCCGTTCCGGCAGCACCGGTTTGGGTAAAAGATCTGACTGAATGTGAAAAGAACCCGATTCAAACTCTGGATGCCCGAAATGGTATTGCGGTCTCACTTCCAGGAACAACAATAAAATGGTATGAACAGGCTGTTGGCGGAACTCCTGTCGCATTGCCTATCCTGAATGTGATGAACACTAAAACATATTTTGCAGAAGCATCGATCGGGGATTGCATCAATCCGAACCGAACCGCAGTAAAACTTACAATCAATCCTGCACCGGCTATACTTGTCAGCCAAAATCCTGCAGCAGAATGTGCCACTAATCCGTTGCAAACCATCGATGCCGGAAAGTATGTCACCACTCTGCCGGGGATTACCATAAACTGGTGGGATGCAGCAACTGGTGGGAATCCGGTGGCCAATCCAATATTGAATACAAGCGGTACCCAAACATTCTATGCAGAAGGTTTCAACGGACTTTGTGCGAGTCAGGCACGAACCGCAATTACTTTAACCATTCATTCGCTTCCGGATGCGGCTGAAGCAATGGAAACGGTTCATCCAACCTGTAATAATCCGGATGGAACAGTTTTGGTAACCAGCCCAAAGGAAGGAACCGGATTTGAATACAGTATCGACGGCGGGACCTATCAGACTTCTACCACCTTTGCCCGCCTGAAATGGGGAGAACATTTGGTGCGGGTGAAACAGACGGCTACAGGGTGTGAATCAGCGAAAGCTACTTTGGTTACCATCAGCGCTATTCCGCCGGCGCCTGTACTTGCGGTCACTGCAGTCGTAAACTGTGTTTGCAACGGAGGAGCCGGTACCATCACTTTTACGGTTAAAAATGCAACAGACGGGAATTACACCATCACTTATGACAGTGGAAAGTTTGAAAATGTCAGTTTTTCAGGAGGCATGGCCCAGGTAATTGTTCCGGCCGGAAATTATAATAATCTGACGATCGATGCCAACGGATGTACTTCCGGAGAAATTTTAATGGCCTCAGTTACTCAACCTGCCCCGATTGACATTCAGGAATCGGTCCGGGAAATTGATTTGAAATCGCAACGGAAAGGTTCGATCGAGCTGCATGTAAGCGGGGGTTCAGGAAATTACACTTATCTGTGGAGTAACGGAGCAACCACAGCTGCTATTCAGGACCTTAATGAAGGTGCATATACAGTGACCGTAACCGATAAAAATGGATGTCCGGTGACCAAACTGATTACCATTCCGGTTCCTAATTTCTCGCCGGTTGCTATCGATGATCAGTTTTCAGTTGGCTGTGATGTGATATCCGGCAACCTGATAGCCAATGATTACGATCCTGAAGGTGATCCGTTCTATCTCGATCCGGTTCCGGTTCAGAATACGCTCCACGGAAGTTTGATATTAAACACCGATGGCACATTTGAGTATCATCCGGATATCCGGTTCTCAGGATTCGATTATTTCAGCTATGCGATTTATGATGCCAAACATTATTTGGGTGACACGGCAAAGGTTGTATTAACCATTATCAATGATTTTGATTGTGATGGTATTGTTGACGAAATTGACCCGGATGCTGACGGTGATGGAATCTTGAACGTTAACGAAGTCCTTCCGGGTCAGGATTGGAGAACAACCGATACCGATGGCGATGGAATACCAAATTACCTGGATATTGACTCCGATAACGATGGTATTGTGGATAATGTTGAAGCGCAGTTGACGTCAGGTTACATTCCACCATCAGGAAAAGATACCAATGGTGACGGACTGGATGATGCCTATGACCCCGCAAACGGAGGTACACGTCTGATTCCTGTTGACACCGATAAAGATGGAATTCCTGATTTTCTGGATACTGATTCGGATAATGATCTGGTCCCGGATTACATCGAAGGTCATGATCTGAATGCCGATGGAAAGGCCGACCAGATTGCAAGCGGAAAAGATTCGGATAATGATGGACTTGATGATGCTTACGATACGGTAAACAGGTACACTACTTCGGGAAACGTGACCGGAAGCAATGCTGTAATGCAGGATTTTGATGGTGATGGAATGCCTGACTGGCGGGACGATAATGATGATGATGACGAATTTTTGACTCGTTTTGAAGATTTGAATGGTGATGGTGATTACAGCAACGACGACACTGATCATGACGGTCATCCGGAGTATCTGGATTATGGACGCGACTGTAACTTGTTTATTCCGAATATATTCACGCCAAACAACGACAATATTCACGATTACTTCCTGATTTATTGCATCGACCATTATCCAAATGCCAAAATGTTCATTTTCGATCAGATTGGAAATAAAATATTTGAAAAAGATCATTACGGGAACCTTCAGTATTGGGGGTCTGTCAGCAGGGCATGGTGGAACGGAAGGTATGGATCTGATGGAAATGCCTCAAGTGATCTGGTACCCATCGGAACGTATTATTATGTGCTTGATCTGGGGAACGGGGAAATAAAGAAAAGCTATGTATTCGTTTCCTATTAGCAAATAATCAACACTTTACACGCTTTCTGCCTGACCAAAGGAAATTCAAATCGGAGGAAAGCAAAGGGATTGCAGTAGAATGGTGAGGTTGTCTCATAAGTCAATAAACGATGTGGAACAGTCACCCCGAATTCATTTCGGGGTCTGATGCTAATGAGTTGGGATACTGAAACAAGCCTTCGACGTGAGTTCAGTCGAACGTTCAGGATGACTGGGTTGATGACTATTGAAACAGCCTGCGTCAATAGTCCGGGGCAACGCCCCGGGTAAAAGGGGAATTCGTCAAACCGTCCGCCGAATAAGGCTGAATAAAGTATTTTATATCCATCGGACTGAACGGAATTGGTCTTCACAAAAGTAGTTGTGTAATAGCAATGAGTTATTTAAAGTGTGTCATCGAATTGAAATAGAAAGTATAAAACCAATGATTTGTAAATTACGAAATAGGATATTTCTATTCATTGCCTTTGCATCTGTTTTTGTACAGCATGCAGTGGGACAGGAATATCCAATTTCATTGCTATACATGAATAACATGCAAACAATTAATCCTGCATACGTTGGTATCTGGGATCGGGCCTGCCTGTTGGTTTCGACAAAAACAAATTGGGTTGGAATAAACGGAGCACCGATTTCTCAATATTTAAATTATTCAACTCCGATCAGGGAACAAAAAAGTGCAGTTGGTCTGAGTGTTCAACGGCTGAATATCGGACAGGAAAAACAGCTTTTTATTACCGGAGAATATTCGTATCGTCTGCGAATCAGCAAGAATAATTACTTGCAAATGGGTTTCCGCGGCGGAATTGTAAATTACGACAATAACCTGAAAGATTATAAACCTTATCCTGATGACATTCCGGATCCGAATACGGTGATTGATGTGCAAATGCATAATATGACTGTTTTTGGAATAGGCGCCGTTTATTTCAGTGAAAATTATTATGTAAGCCTTTCTGTTCCTCAGGTCATAAGCAATACTTTCAAAGCCGATCAGCCTAATTTCATGTCGTCGGCTACCTATAGAACGGTTTACGCCAGTGGTGGTTATGTTTTCGGATCGCCCGGAAGAGTTCGTTTTCGCCCGAATCTGTTATTGGCAGGAACACAAGGAAAGCCAGTTTATGCTGATGTTGCTGCGATTTTTTATCTGCCTCCGGTATTGCAATTTGGAATCAACATACGGAGTACCGGATTAGTTTGCTTTTTTACTCAGTACAATTTGACGGACCGGATCAAGTTAAGTTATGCTTTTGATTATTCGGTGACTTCAGATATCCGGAAATTTCAGTTGGGCACTCATGAAATTCTTGTAGGATATGACTTCAATATCTACAAAAGGAAATCCTCGAGGGCAAACTACTTTTAATAAGCGGATATGATAAACTATCAAACTATGAAAGGGACTGAGTTTCCTTTCATAGTTCGTATATTTGTGGTTAGAAGAGAAGCTGTCAGCGCTTTCTACGCTTCTTAGGATATGCTCAATGAGTACACAAGCCGTTTGTTCTGATTTGAATACTCTGATAGAATCGATACTTCGAAGTCAATTTTGATATAAAATTTGGCAATTGTTGCCCAAATAGGTAACTTTGCCAAGCAACTGAAGATTTTATGCGGTCAACTTACGTTTATGGAAACGAATTTTGGGACTTTTATTACGCACAAAGGGCCGAGGTTCAGGATAAAATTGATTGGATAATCGGTTTGGTAAGGTCGTTAAGAGTTGTTCCGGAGAAATTTTTCAAACACCTTAAAGGAACCGAAGGACTTTATGAGATCAGAATCAAAGTTGGCAGCGATATATTTCGGATTTTCTGCTTTTTTGATTCAGGGAATTTGGTCATACTGCTCAATGGGTTTCAGAAAAATAAAGCCAAGACTCATAAAAATGAGATTGAGAAAGCAGAACGTTTAAAACAGAGGTATTATGAAGATAAATCAAGAAAATAATCTGGTTTCCTGGGACGATCACCTGGACAGGAAATATGGGAAGAAAGGTACACCTTCGAGAGTAAAGTACGAGGAAGGTTTTGAGAATTTTAAAATTGGTATTCTTATTCAAGAGGCCAGAAAACAACAAAACCTCACGCAGGAAGAACTTGCAATAAAATGCGGGACAACAAAAAATTACATTTCGAGAATCGAAAATAATGCAAGCGACATTCGTCTTTCAACACTGATGAGAATAATTCGGGAAGGTCTTGGTGGCCAACTCAAACTAAGTCTGGAACTATAATGAAATTAAGTTCGAAGCTTATCGTACAAAGTTTCGGCTAAATAAAACTTAGCACAATATTCATTGGGGACTTCGGTCCCTTTTTTTGTATCGTTTTTTTTTTTCTTTTTTTTTAAAAAAACACAAAAAGAGAATCACTGTATTCATTTTTGTTGTATACTTGTACTATTATATTAGTACAACAGTAAAGCGATACAATATGATTAAATTTGTTCTTAACCTAAAGACAGGAATCCCATTCTATCGACAAATTATTGACCAGATCAGGTATGGGATTGCATCCGGAAATCTTACAACAGGAGAGCAATTGCCAACGGTAAGAGCTTTAGCCGTTGAACTGAAAGTAAATCTGAATACGGTTGCCAAAGCATATAAAGAGCTGGAGATTCAGGATATTTTGGAGACTCAGCAGGGAACCGGCACATTTATAAGTGCAGTCGAAAGCAAAGTGTTTGAATCAGAACGTTTGCATAAACTTCAAAGTATAATTCAGGAATTTACGACAATTACTTTAAGCTACGGCTTTACAATTGATGAATTGATCGATGAACTTAAAAACCAAATAAAATGAAAACAACCAATTATTTCAATCCGGTTTCAGTTACTTTATTTTGTGTATTGGCTGCCGTTTGCGGCGCATTGTTCTACCTTCAGATTATTAATCTTCAGATCTTGGGAGGAGGATTGCTCTTCTCCATTTTAATTGCTTCTTCAATCCACATTGCTGATCAGTGGGAAAAAGCGGTGGTATTGAGGATGGGCAAATTTACCGGACTAAAAGGACCAGGATTCTTCCTGATTATTCCAATCATTGATCGGGTCGATAATTACATCGATCAGCGGGTTAGGGTCACCAGCATAAAAGCGGAAGAAACGCTGACAAAAGATACTGTACCCGTTAATGTGGATGCGGTGGTCTACTGGACCGTTTGGGATGTGGAAAAAGCAGCACTTGAAGTTCAGGATTATGAACAGGCTGTTACCTATATCGCACAAACTGGTTTAAGAGATACAATTGGTAAGTACGAATTGTCTGATTTACTCTCTGATCGGAAGAAAATTTCTACTGAACTTCAGGTTATACTTGACGAGCACACCAATCCATGGGGAATTACCTGCCAAAATGTAGGTATCCGGGATATTATTATTCCTAAAGACCTTGCTGACTCGATGAGCAAACAGGCGCAGGCTCAGCGCGAACGTCAGGCCCGTGTCATACTGGGTACAGCTGAAACTGAAATTGCTGAGAAATTTGCAGAAGCCAGCCTTCAATACATCAATAATCCGGTCGCCCTGCATTTAAGGGGAATGAATATGCTGTTTGAAGGATTAAAGGAGAAAGGATCGATGGTCATTGTACCAAGTTCAGCGTTGGATTCCATGAATCTGGGTGCGATGGGTGGTTTGATTTCATTGGCTAAGGCGAATGAACAGGAAAATTCTACTCAAAAGAGCATGGGAAAGTGATGGATTTGTGCATTTCCGATGTGGGAAGTGATTACAGAAAAAACAGGGACTTCGGACCCTGTTTTTGTTTGACCAATATCAAAGTACTATTTTCGGTAACCAATAGGAATTGTATTTTTGTAAATCATTTGTACCGGTTAAAAATCATTCCATGAAACTAATTGAAGTTACCGATTCAGAAACAAAAAAGCTTTTTCATAAGGTTCCGCATCTGATTTATAAAAGTGATCCCAACTGGGCCTGTCCATTACATGGCATGGTTGAGGATGTATTCGATCCGGCAAAAAATCCATCATTTAAAAACGGGGAAGCCATTCGATGGATATTAACCGATGACAAAGGGGAATTGCTTGGACGGATCGGAGCATTTCTGAACCGGAAAAAAACTCACACCTTTGATCAGCCTACAGGCGGATGTGGATTTTTCGAGTGCGTAAATGATCCAGAAGCCGCAAAAGTGCTGTTCGATGCAGCCCGTGAATGGCTCCGGGAACGCGGCATGGAAGCCATGGACGGACCGGTAAATTTTGGTGAAAACTACATGAACTGGGGACTTCTGGCTGACGGGTACATGCACCAGGGTTTTGGAATGCCATACAATCCGCCGTATTATGTCGATTTATTCAGGCAATACGGGTTTGAAGTTTATTTTGAGCAGTACAGTTACCACCTTGATTATTCCAAACCTTTTCCGGAGCGATTCTGGAAAATTGCGGGCTGGATTGCCCAGAAACCTGGTTATACATTTGAACACATCAGCTTTGATAAAACTGAAAAATATATTGATGATTTCTGTTACATCTACGACGAAGCCTGGCGTTTTCATGACCATTTTCAGCCCTTGGATAAAGACGAATTACGCGATTTTATCAAGACTTCGAAATCGGTTCTCGATCCTGAAATGATTTGGTATGCATATCACGATGGAGTTCCGATTGCATTGTTTGTGATGATTCCCGATATCAATCAGATTCTGAAAAAGCTCAACGGCAAGATGAATTTCATCAATATTCTAAAGTTCCTATACTACAAAAATACGAAAACCATCACCCGAACCCGAATTCTGATCATGGGAGTAATTCCGAAATACCAGAAATCAGGAGTTGAATCTGCAATTTTCTGGCATCAGGATAAATTGATGAAACACAAACCGCAATATACCGAGGTCGAATTGTCGTGGGCCGGCGACTTCAATCCTAAAATTATTGCGCTTTACAAGTCAGTAGGTGGCGTTCATGTTAAAACACACTACACCATGCGCTATTTGTTCGACCGAAATAAACCGTTTAAAAGAGTGCCGATAATTGGCAAAGAGGAATAAATGGGTGAAATACAGAATTTAGATTCAGAAATGTTTGGAAATTACATTCCAAAATGTAACTTTGCAATCCGAAAAAACACAAGTAAAAGAGATTAGAAAAATGAAAAAAGGGATACATCCAGCAAATTATCGTACTGTTGCATTCAAAGATATGTCAAACGGTCATGTTTTTATTACCAAATCGACTGTGAACACAAAGGAAGTTGAAGTGGTTGACGGGGTTGAAATGCCCATTGTAAAACTCGAAATTTCAAGCATGTCGCATCCATTCTATACCGGAAAAATGAAATTGGTTGACACCGCAGGTCGTGTTGATAAATTCATGACTCGTTATGGAAAGCATATGGACGACAGGAAAAAATAATTCTGTTTCATACGAAATAGTTGAAAAGCTTCGCATTGCGGGGCTTTTTTTGTTTCATATAATCCCGAAATCAGCAGCCTGATTCTTTTTTGGCATGGCAATTGCAAAAAACAGCACGATTGTTTTGTACCGGCTTCTTTCAGTCAGTATGTCATGCAGTTTTTACCACTAATTAAAGCGAGCGAAAATATATTATGCATAATTTATTAATATCCAGTTTGATAGGCGATGATTCTGATTTTATTCCGATTTTGACTGATGCGGATGATTCAGAATTAACCAATGCAGATGTTCCTGACATTCTGCCAATTTTACCCTTGCGCAATACCGTATTGTTCCCCGGTATTGTGATGCCTATCACAGTTGGCAGGCAAAAGTCGCTTCAGCTTATTCAGGAAGTTTATCGCGGAAACCGTTTGCTGGGAACCGTTGCGCAAAAGGACGGTAGTATTGACGACCCGGTTCAGGCTGATTTATACGAGACCGGAACCATTGCACAGGTGCTGAAAATTCTGGAAATGCCTGATGGTTCAACTTCGGTAATTATTCAGGGTAAAAAACGTTTCGAGGTCAAAGAATATATTCAGGAGTTTCCTTACTTCAAGGCAAGGATCAGTCCGATGCATGATACACAGCCTCAAGGTGATTCGGTCGAATTTTCAGCTGTAGTTGGTTCCCTGAAAGATTTATCGATAAAAATTGCCCAATATTCATCGCACATTTCTCCGGAAGCTTCTTTCGCGGTAAAAAATATTGAGAATTCTACTTTTCTGATCAATTTTGTTTGTTCGAATACCGATCTGAAAGTCGATGAAAAGCAGATTTTGCTGAATATCGGCGATATAAAAGAACGTGGTATTCAGGCTATTAGTTATTTGGTTCGTGAAGTCCAGATGGCTGAACTGAAACGTGATATTCAAACCAAAGTAAAAGCGGAACTGGATCAGCAACAACGCGAATATTTGCTGAACCAACAGATGAAAACCATTCAGGATGAGTTGGGAGGCAGCCCTGCTGAACAGGAGATTCTTGAATTCAAGGAGCGCGCAAAAGAAAAAAAATGGTCGGAAGAGACTGCGAAACATTTCGAAAAGGAGGTTCATAAATTATCGCGGTTAAATCCTGCCGCCGGAGAATATTCAGTTCAGTTTGCCTATTGCCAAACCTTGCTCGATCTTCCATGGAATGAATATACCCAGGATCTTTTTGACCTGAAACTGGCTGCAAAAGTGCTCGATGAAGATCATTACGGACTTGAAAAAGTGAAAGAGCGCATTTTGGAACACCTTGCCGTTCTGAAACTTAAAAATGACATGAAATCGCCAATTCTTTGTTTATACGGTCCTCCGGGAGTTGGCAAGACTTCACTTGGCCGATCGATCGCCAAAGCTTTGGGCCGGAATTATATCCGTATGAGTTTAGGTGGTTTGCACGATGAAGCAGAAATCCGCGGTCACCGCAAAACATACATTGGTGCCATGCCTGGACGTATTTTGCAGAATATCAAAAAAGCAAAATCATCCAATCCGGTTTTCATTCTGGATGAACTCGACAAAGTTTCGAAAGATTTTCATGGCGATCCCGCATCTGCATTGCTTGAGGTACTCGATCCGGAACAAAACTTCGAGTTTCATGACAATTACGTGGAAATGGAATATGACTTATCTAAAGTCATGTTTATTGCCACGGCAAACACCATCAGTACCATTGCACCAGCCTTGCGCGATCGGTTGGAATTGATTGAAGTCAGCGGATATCTGGTGGAAGAGAAAATCGAAATAGCCAAGCGTCACCTGATTCCTAAACAACTTGAAAATCATGGGGTAGGAGAGGATAAGATCATTTTCTCTAATGAGATACTCCAACACATCATCGAAAATTATACCCGCGAATCAGGTGTTCGTGATTTGGATAAAAAAATCGCACGGATTTCGCGCCGCATAGCTAAAAAGATAGCTTTTGAGGAAGATTATAAAGTTAGTCTGACTAAAGCCGATGTCAAAGAATATCTTGGTGTGGTTCAGTATTCAAAAGAAATATACCAGGGAAACGATTTCGCCGGTGTGGTTACAGGTTTAGCCTGGACAGCTGTTGGTGGTGAGATATTATATGTTGAAACAAGCTTGAGTAAAGGGAAAGGTACTTTAACCCTGACCGGAAATTTGGGCGATGTGATGAAGGAATCGGCAATGCTTGCCCTTGAATATCTTCGATCACATGCCGAGCAACTGGGAATTAATCCTGAAGTATTTGATCGCTTCAACGTACATGTGCATGTTCCTGAAGGTGCAATCCCGAAAGATGGTCCATCGGCCGGTATTACTATGGTAACTTCCATTGCATCGGCATTTACCCAGCGGAAAGTTCGCAACAATCTGGCAATGACTGGTGAAATTACTTTGCGTGGTAAGGTTTTGCCGGTTGGAGGAATTAAAGAAAAGATTCTGGCAGCCAAGCGTGCCGGCATAAAAGAAATCATTTTATCGGAAGCTAACCGTAAAGATCTGGAAGAAATTAAAGATGCTTACATCAAAGGACTGACATTTCATCATGTGACAACCATTCAGGAAGTTATAAATATAGCTTTGCTGGAAACCAAGGTTGATAATCCTCAGAAGATCGTATAGAATAATCTGTTTTGGGTTTAAAAGCTGACTGAAGAATATCTGGTCAGCTTTTTTTATGCCTGAATGTTGGGGTAAAGATCCAGCTTTTCAAAAAGTATGATTTGATTTCTTGAGATGGGTTCTTCGTGGATGCTGTGATTGAAGCTTAGAAAACACTTATTGGTTTTTTTATCTATGCGGTTCAGATAATTCAGGTTGGCATACGTCGACCGGTTAAGTTTGAATAATGAAGGAAAGGTCAGTATTTCAATTAGTTTGTTCAGGTTCTTGTTGATGATTTCTGTTGTTCCGTCCTGCAAATGAAGGATGCATTTATTGGCATTCGATTTTATTACCACAATATCTTTGGTTTCGACCATTAAAACTCCATGATTTGCAGGCAGTTTTATTTGATGTGAACTGTTTTGTGCCTGAATAAACCGCTCCAGTTTTCGCTCCAGTTTTTTCTTTTCATTTTTTACTTCAAATTTTTGCAGCACGACACCGAGATCTTCAATACAAAAAGGTTTGGTTAAAAAATCGAGTGGCTCGATATTCAACGCATCAAAAGCATAATACTGGTGAGCGGTAGTAAAAACTATTTCAGAATAAAAATTGTCGGAATGTATCTTATCGGCCACCTGTAATCCGTTCATTCCCGGCATATCAATATCCAGAAAAACCAATTCAGGTAAAGTTTCATCGACCAGTTCCAAACCTTTTATTGCATTTGTTTCAGTTCCTGTAACAATTATGGCGGGAAAATGACGAAGATACATTTGGAGCAGATTGATAGAATCCTGCTCGTCATCAATAATTACAGCCGATATTTTTGCTGAATCCATAGTTGTTTATTCTGAATCGGTTTTACTCAATATTCTGATGGAAGGTTTTGAACCTTTTACTTCGTGCTCCTGACCGTCGGCCGACAGAATGACTGTATTGTTGTCGCGATAAACTTTCCGGAGATACTTTTTGTTTATCATACACGAGCGGCTGATTTTCATGAAATGATATTGTTTGAGAATTTCTTCAAGCTTTGAAAGAAAAAGATAGCACAGTTCAACCCGATTGCCGGTTAAAAAAAGCTCAGTATAAATTCCTTCTGACTTACAATAAATTATTTCTTCCGGATTAATCAGGAGATAGCCTCTTGTCGTTTGAAATTTCAACCTTGTTTCTCCGTTTGTTTTTTCAATAATCTGACTCAGTCTATCTTCCAGACTTATTTGCTTGCTCAGGTGTATTTTGGTGATAATTTTTTCGATCTCTTTGGGGACAACAGGTTTAAGCAGGTAATTGAAAATTCCGCTACGAATTGCAGCCAAGGCATGTTCTTTGGTTTCCGAAAGAAAGACTATCCTTGTTTCTGCCAGTTTCGATTGAATAAATGTAACGATTTCATTTCCGGCTTTTCCCTTCACGGGATATTCTATAAAAACAATGTCAGGACTACTTTTTATTAATTTCAGCAAGGCATCATCCGAATTTTCAACACAATCGATGTTCCAAATCAAAGCATTTCCTTCCAGAATTTCTTTAATGTGTTTCAGTGAAGATGGCTCACTGTCAACTATTAAGACATCAATTTTGAATTTGTTCATTCTTTTAAAAATGGATAAATTGTTGCGGAATAAAGATAATATTATCTTGCGGAAATTATAAAAATTGTTAAAATAGTTATGATTTGCTTATCTGTGATATTTAATTTCGAAACAAATATTTGATTGGAGTCAACTTTTGTTGTATTTTCCTGAAATTTTCAGGAAAATCAGTATTAGTTTTATGCGATGAAATTTTGATTATTATCAGGATTCGATACCATCTAATTTCATTCTATCATTCGGTGACATAATCGCATAAAATAGGTAGTACTTGCTTTTGATTTGAAATTTCTAATCAGTTCAGGAATAAATTTTGAGAAATATTATTTTTTTTTCCGGGAAAAGTACTGGTCTATTTGAACTGCGATTCCCACTGTTTTATGAAAGAATGCTTATAAATCAATGAATTAATTTAATTTCGATTTGCAGGATATTAGTTTTGCACTCAGGATGGTTTTTATTTCTTATTATTTTTATATTGTGAGGGGAAACCATTCCTGAAATTGATTGTTTAAAATGGAAAGTTTTAGAACGGATTCATCATATATATAATAAAAAACCAAATTGAATGAGAAAAGTAATTCTTCTCCGATACCTATCCATGCGTTTGAAAACATTGATCTCTCTGGTACTTTTATCAATCCTACTGATCTCCGGAAATTCTTTGCTTGCTAATGCTCCTGATGGTGAAGATAATCCCGCTTTGGAACATCAGTTGCATAATGATCTCCAACGCGGAGAGCGCTTTTTTAAAGGATTACTGCCCACTGATCGCAAATTTCAGGCTTGTGTTTCATGCCATATTCTTTCCAAACCGGATACCATGAACTGGAATCCTTCAGCGATGGCCATTGCCACCAAGTTTGCAGGGAAAGATTTTTCCGAATTCCAGAGTGCCGTGATGGAACCTAACGGAAAGATGATGGAAGCATCGCACAAGGATTTTAAGATTGAAGAAGTTGACCTTAAAAAAGTCAAACTCTATTTGGACGAACTGGCTGTTACCGGACCTCCTGCTGAAGGACCTACAGTTAACCAGTTGGCTCTGTTTGTGTTCTTGGTTCTTTTGATGATTTTTGCATTGCTCGATTTAATCTTCTTACATAAAATAAAGTATCGTTTGGTTTCCGTGTTGATTTTACTCGTTTCACTTTCATTTCTTGGGAAAATTGTAGTTGAGGCAGCTGTTGGTTTAGGGCGCGTAAAAAACTATGCACCCGATCAACCCATTAAATTCTCACATCAGGTTCACGCAGGAGCAAACCGAATTGATTGTAAATATTGTCACCATACGGTTGAATATGGCAAATCTGCCGGGATACCTGCCATGGAGTTGTGTATGAATTGCCACGTGTTGGTCAGAGAAGGCAGCCGTTCCGGAAAATTTGAGATTTCCAAGGTGGTAGAGGCTTATCAAAACCAGACTCCCGTGCAGTGGATTCGCGTTCATAATTTACCCGATCATGTGTTCTTTAGTCATGCACAGCACGTTGGAGTGGCAAAGGTTGATTGCCAGAAATGCCACGGACAGGTTCAGGAAATGGATATCATGAAGCAAAACAGCGATTTGTCAATGGGTTGGTGCATCAATTGTCACCGCCAGACCAAAGTGAATTTTAAAGACAATGCCTATTACGACAATTACATGAAACTTCATGATGATCTGAAAAGTGGTAAAATTGACACCGTTCGTGCTGTTAATGTAGGTGCAAACGACTGTATGCGTTGCCACTATTAGAACAGTTTCGGGTTACAGGTTATAAGTTTCAGGTGACCATATTTGAGATTGTTTTCTGCCCTGAAGGGGCAACATATCAATAGCCCGGGGTGAAACCCCGAGTTTAGAGAAGCAGAGAGATTGCCGTCCGCGGTAGAATGAAGAACAAAACCGATTCTTCTTTCGGACGGAATGTAATTAGCCTCTTGGAATGAGTTTAAGTTGAGGAGAAAAGTCAAATGCTGTTTTTATAGAGTGCTGGTTGATTGAATTTGAATTATTTACACGATAAAAATAATCGTAGATGAAGACATACTGGAGAAGTATAGAAGAACTAACCAATCCAAAAGAATTACGTCGTGCTGAGGTGCGCGAAGAAGCCAAACAAAAGAGCATGCTGATGAAGGGTGATCAGGAGATGAATGAATCATCGCGGCGTGATTTCCTGAAAACATTTGGTTTCAGCATAGCTGCTGCCTCCATTGTGGCCAGTTGCAAGCGGCCGATTGATAAGGCAATACCTTACCTGGTAAAGCCTGCTGAGGTTACTCCCGGAATCGCTGATTATTATGCATCCTCTTATTTCGAAGGAAACGAATATGGCAGTGTGGTTGTCAAAGTCCGCGATGGTCGCCCCATAAAGATTGAAGGAAATACGCTGAGCTCCATCTCACAGGGCGGAACAAGTGCCCGGATTCAGGCTTCAGTTTTGAATTTATACGATGATGCCCGTTTTAAGGGTCCTTTGAAGAATGGTGTCGAAATGACCTGGGAAAGTGCTGATGGGGAAATCATGTCTCAATTGGCAAAGTTGCAGACTGAGGGAGGAAAAATTGTCATACTCAGTTCAACCATCATCTCACCCACAACGCGAGATATCATCCGTAAATTTTCAGAAAAGCAGGGAAATACCGAATGGGTTCAGTACGATCCGGTTTCAGCTTCAGGAATATTACTGGCCAATCTAAAAAGTTTTGGAACTTCGTTTATACCTGATTCCCAGGCAGCTATTATTCCTGATTACCATTTCAATAAAGCCAAAGTGGTGGTTAGTTTCGGAGCTGATTTCCTCGGAACCTGGCTTTCGACTGTGGAATATACCAAGGGATACACTGCCGCAAGGAAATTGCAGGATGGCCGCAAGGAAATGCTTCGCCATTATCAGTTTGAAGCTGGAATGACTTTGACCGGATCGAATGCCGACGTGCGTTTCCCAATCAAACCTTCGGAAGAGGGTGGAATTGTATTGGCATTGTATAATGCCATCGCCAAAGCAAAGGGCGGTTCGGTATGGTCAGGCGCAAAGTCAACCGTTGACATTTCCGAATTGGCCAAAGATCTGTTGGAAAATGAAAAACACAGCCTGGTAATCTCCGGTAGCAATGATGTCAACATTCAGTTGCTGGTAAACGGAATCAACCATTTGCTTGGAAATTACGGTCAAACCATTGGTTTGGAAAATCCGTTGATGACTAAACAAGGCATTGACCAGAATATGGACCGTTTGCTTACCGATCTGAAAGCCGGAAACATTAAAGGCTTGCTGGTTTGGAATGCCAATCCGGTTTATGATCATCCGAAGGGAAAAGAATTTGCCGAAGCCATCAAAAAAACAAGTCTGAGCGTTTCGTTTTCGGAACGAAAAGATGAAACTACGGTCGTTTGTGAATACATTTTACCTGAACCAAATTACCTCGAAAGCTGGAATGATCTGGAACCTAAAACCGGCATCTTCAGCTTGTCACAGCCAACCATTGCCCCAATTTTTAATGCGCGTGCTGCTCAGGAAACTTTGCTGAAATGGGCCGGATCTGAACAAAAACATCGTGATTTCATTCAGGCTTTCTGGAAAGAAAACCAGTTTGCGAAACAAAAAGATACTTCAAATTTCCAGCAGTTCTGGAATAATTCGCTCCAAAACGGAGTTTATGAAACAGTTCAGGAAACGAAATTAACTTACAGTGCCGAAGGTATAAGTCAGGCTGCAAGCCAGATAAAACCCGCAGTTGCCGGACTTGAAGTTGCTTTATATGAAACTGTCGCTATCGGTAACGGAAAATATGCCAACAACCCATGGTTACAGGAATTGCCGGATGCCATAGCAAAAATCAGCTGGGATAATTTTGCATCGGTACCTGTTGCTTATGCCGAAGAAAAAGGTCTGAAGAATGAAGATGTTATCCGGATAAACGGTCTTGAATTACCTGTGTTTGTCCAGCCCGGACAAGCAAAGGATACCATTTCGGTTGCATTGGGTTACGGACGCGAAGTTTCAGGAAAAGTCGGAGACAAAACAGGAACCAATCTATATCCATTTATCGGAACTGAAAACGGTTTCCGCCAGTATTATCTGACTTCAGTAAAAGCTGAAAAAGTTGAAGGTAAGGTATTCGAACTGGCTTTATCTCAAACCCATTACCTGATGGAAGGCCGGCCGATTGTACGCGAATCAACCCTCGATGATTACCTTAAAAACCCTGCTTCCGGGAATAGTCTGGAAAAGGAAGATGAAGCAAATGCGGTAACCTTATACAAGGAACCCGAGTTTAACGGTCATCATTGGGGAATGGCTGTCGACCTGAATTCGTGTACCGGATGTGGTAACTGCGCAGTGGCATGTCAGGCCGAGAATAATATTCAGGTGATTGGAAAAGAGCAGGTTCGTAACCGCAGGATTATGCATTGGATTCGAATTGACCGCTATTATTCGGAAAATCCGGAGAATCCGAAAGTTTCTTTCCAACCGGTCATGTGCCAGCATTGCGGAAATGCACCATGTGAAAATGTATGCCCGGTGGCAGCCACCAATCACAGCGAGGAAGGTTTGAATCAGATGGCTTATAACCGTTGTGTCGGCACCAAATATTGCATCAATAACTGCCCGTATAAAGTGCGCCGGTTTAATTGGTTCCAATATGTGCAAAACGTCAAGTTCGACTATGCCTCGAACAGTGATTTAGGCCGGATGGTGCTGAATCCTGATGTAACAGTTCGGTCGCGAGGGGTAGTTGAAAAATGTTCGATGTGCGTTCAGCGCATTCAGGAGAAAAAACTGGTGGCTAAACTGGACGGTCGTCCGATTGCTGACGGCGAAATAAAAACAGCATGTGCTCAATCGTGTCCTGGGAATGCCATTGTTTTTGGTGATCTGGCCAATCCGGAAAGCCGTATTTCGAAGCTTTTCACCGATTCGCGACATTATCATTTACTGGATGAATTACATACTTTGCCTTCGGTTGCATACCTAACCAAAGTAAGGAATACAAACTCATGATTAATAATCTAAGAAAATAGGTTGGACTATGTACAAAACGGACGTACGAGGAAGATTAATTGACGGAGACAAATCGCTCAGTCAGATTTCGCAGGAAATTCTTGCACCTATCGATGCCAAAACCCCGAGATGGTGGTATGTGGCCATGGGTATCAGTTTACTGATGCTCGCCTGGGGAGCCCGAAGTATTTATATCACGCTTACTCAAGGGATTGGAGCCTGGGGAGAGAACAGTACTGTGGCCTGGGGTTATGAAATCATCAATTTCGTTTGGTGGATCGGGATCGGACATGCAGGAACTGCGTTTTCGATTTTCCTGTTGATTTTGCGCCAGAAATGGCGTACTGCAATCAACCGTGCTGCTGAAGCGATGACTGTTGTGGCTGTTTTTTGCGCCGCACTGTTTCCGTTGATGCATATGGGACGTTCCTGGCTGTTTTTCTTTATTTTCCCTTATCCGAATACAAGAGGCCCGCTTTGGGTGAACTTTAATTCTCCGCTTTTCTGGGATTTCATGGCCATTTCAGCCTATCTGCTCATATCTGCCAGCTTCTGGTATTTTGGTATGGTTCCTGATTTTGCAACCATTCGCGACACCACCAAATCTAAAATCAAAAAGGCAGTTTACGGTTTCTTTGCTTTCGGTTGGACCGGTTCTTCCAGAGAATGGTTGCGTTATGAAGGACTGGCTTTTGTGTTGGGAGGTATTGCTGCAGTTCTGGTAGTTTCGGTGCATTCCATCGTGTCTACAGACTTTGCGGTTTCAATTGAACCAGGCTGGCACACTACTTTATTTCCACCATACTTTGTTGTCGGAGCTATTTTTTCAGGATTTGCCATGGTACTTACCTTGGTTACACTGATGAAAAAGCTGTATAATATGGGCGACTTTATTACTGAAAACCATGTGGATGCAGTGTGCCGGATCCTGGTATTTATTTCGCTGATCATGGGAACGGCCTATGTTACTGAAATTTTTATTGCCTGGTATTCAGGTTCAGAATATGAGATGTACACTTTCTTCAAGAACAGGATAACCGGCGATTACGCCATACAGTTCTGGGGGATGTTTATTTTCAACGCATTACTTCCACAATTGTTCTGGTCAAAGAAAATCAGGCGTAACCTTTGGATCGTTTTCATTATTTCCTTGTTCATCAACCTGGGAATGTGGTTTGAACGATTCAACATTGTCGTTACATCCTTGTCGAAGAATTATCTTCCATCAGCTTGGGCTCCTTATCACCCTTCATTGGTAGAGATTGGATTTTTTGTCGGCACCTTAGGCATGTTTGGAGCCGGGGTATTGCTGTTCTTCCGCTACATACCGCAAATTGCCATTGCCGAAGTGAAAATGATTTCCAAATACAATAAACAGCAATCCGATCACCTTAAACCCGGACATCATGATTATGAATAAAAAATATCTGGTTGGCGTTTTTGATGACGAACATACCTTGGTTGATGCCTTCGAAAAGGCACTTGAAAAAGGTATTGTCATTGAAGAAGTCTATACTCCCTATCCGATTCACGAGATTTTGCATGGGATGAAAAATAAAACGAATATTACAACCGCTGCTTTTTTGTATGGACTTTTAGCGGTTGTCATGCTCATCGGAGGGATGTACTGGGCCGCGGTCGTCGACTGGCCTCTTGATTTTGGAGGGAAGCCTTTCAATACTTTTCCATCTTTTATCGTGGTTACCATTGTCGGGACCATTCTGATGATAACTATTCTGACTTTGCTCACCTTTTCGGTCAGGTCAAAGATTTACCCTGGTAAATCGGCTGTTATCATTGATATCAGGGCAACTGACGATAAGTTCATCATTGTACTTGATCAGGATAAAATGGGAATTAATAAACCTGAAGTTACCCAATTGTTCCAAACGCATGGAGCTACTGAAATATACGAACAAGACGCCACCACAAACTGAAAAATGTCTTAAGAATG
>JBAWZG010000045.1:0-22576 GCA_037143155.1 Bacteroidia bacterium | reverse complement strand
AAAGCTTTCCAAATCAGCTGAAACTATATCGACCGGTAAAATTCGTAATTGATGTTTTTGATTTCTTCCAAAGTTGGATAGGGATAAAAAACAATTTCATCCTTCGATCCAACGTAAAACCCGCTTTCTATTGTCCGGAACAAAAGTGATCCGGAAAAGACCCGCTGAACGGTTTTCATTTTCTTTTCATATTCGCCGCTTAAAGCTTCGAGACAGTCTTTCAGATGTATAATATTTGCAAATGGCACGTAATCTACGGATGTGTCATGTGGATTAGTTGCAAGGTTCCCAAGCTTTAGTTCAACAAAGAATAGTTTAGGAAGAACAATCGGAGTCGATCCGTCGGTAAGTCTCTTCAGAAAAGCCGAAGGGATCAGGTCGCTTGCAACCAATGGCGAAACCGGACATAGTTCCTGAAAAAGGTATAATCTCTTTTGAACTTCCTTTGACAGTTCGTACGATGTTCTTTTCAATTCCAGAACACGCCCGTTTTCGGTAGCAAGATACAAACTCTTGAGTGCCGTCAAAGGAATTATTTCCAGCACTTTGTAAACCGAAAGATATACCGAATTTTTTGGACTGCCGTCAGGCTTTGCGATACAGCGTTGATTCAAACTATCCATATCAATCAGATTTTCAATCTGACTGAGGTCGACCTCAAAGAAAATTGCCTGACCTTTATTCCTTTTTTTTGTTCCGATGGAAAGATATTCTCCAAACTCCGTGGGGGGTAACATGGAAGCAATTAGTGATTCCGGAGTTGCTGTTAAATAAATGAATTTATTCATACCTTATATTTAGAGGTTAAACATTTCATGCTATTTAGTCAAATCAACTTTATTAAAGCTAACGGCACAGTAAATATAGACCATATTAATTTAGAATAGAGACAATTGTGTTACTTTCTTATTGGCAAATTGAATTATTGATTCCGGACTTAAAAAAAATCAAATTCAAATCTATGTCAATTATAACGAACTGATTGATTCTGCTTTTTAAGACGACTAACAAAACACAGAAATTAATCAGGGTAGGATCGAAACTTCTGTTTGAAAAATCCCGGACTGCATATTAGGGATATGAATTCATCCATTCAAAAATAGTTTTAACATCTGGCATCAAATGTTACATTGAAAAGCAATTCATCCAAAATTGCGTTGATTCTGAATTAAAAACAGAAAAGAGATGAAACACAGAATGGTGTATCCTCTCTTTTCGTAAATCGTTCCGTTGCATTGACATTTTTTCTGCCAGTGCTCAATGAAAACTTAAAATGTCAAGTCTATAGTTCGAAAGGTATTTTCTTAAATCCACCACGTTTGGAGAATGTAATTGCACCTATAATGATTACCAGACAGATTGCACCAGTTATATACATCCCAACGGATGATTCTCCGGGTTTCTGATAAGCAATAATGACAGGAGCCGCAAGCAAAGAAACCAGGTTAATAACCTTGATCATCGGGTTAAGTGCTGGCCCGGCTGTATCTTTCAGCGGATCGCCAACCGTATCTCCAACAACGGCTGCATGATGAGCTTCAGATCCTTTCCCACCATAAAGTCCATCCTCTATGGTTTTTTTTGCATTGTCCCATGCCCCGCCAGCTCCGGCCATAAATACCGCAAGCAACTGTCCAGAGAGAATAACACCGGCAAGGAATCCACCCAAAGCTTCAACACCAAGCAGGCTGCCAATAAGAATAGGCGATAATACTGCGATCAGCGCTAATGGAACAAGTTCTCTTTGCGCAGAAATCGTACAAATATCAACTGCTCTCTGATAATCAGGCTTCACGGTACGTTCAATCACTCCCGGAATTCTGAACTGTCGGCGAACTTCTTCAACAATCTCAGCAGCAGCACGTGTTACTGCATTAATTGTCAGCGATGAGAACAGCCATGGGATAGTCCCTCCGATCAGTAATCCTATGAAAACCATCGGTACCGAAATCCGGATGCCGGTCTCGATTAACTGTGAAGTTTTTTCAAAGCCCATTTGTATCTGAACCTTACTCACGTCAGTTATAAAAGATCCGAACAACGCCACTGCAGCAATAACTGCCGAACCGATTGCTACACCTTTTGTAATGGCCTTTGTGGTGTTTCCGGTTGCATCCAGAGAATCCATTATTTTGCGGGCATCCTTGTCGAGATGTGAAAGCTCACCAATTCCGTTGGCATTGTCGGCAATCGGTCCAAAAGCATCCATCGCCACATTGTTTCCGGTTAAAGTAAGCATACCGATGCCAGTCATGGCCACACCATAAAGTACATACACGATTGGCTGTCCATGATAAATCATGATCGAAGCAAAAATAGTGACAGCAATTACTAATGTTTGCCATACTGCAACTTCAAATCCATAACTCATACCTTTTAAAAGCAAGGTAGCCGAACCCGTCTTTGAATTTTTCGCGATATCTTTTACCGGATGATAATTTCCATCGGTAAAGTGTTTGGTTATTTCGTCAAGTACTATTGCCAGTAAGATACCAACAACTACTGATAAAAACGAACGCCATTCGCCAAGGTAGAAATAAGCCAAAACTCCAAATGCAGCGATACTGATAGCAGCTGAAGAATAGAATCCTTTATTTATAGCTTTCAACGCATTATTACTCTTTGCATCTTTATCTCCTTTTACCAAATAAGTTCCGATTATTGAAGAAAGAACTCCGATACCCCGGACCAGTAGAGGGAAAATAATCCACGAAAGCTGATGGGTCTGAGTATACAATACGACCCCAAGAATTAAGGTTGAAACGATAGTGACTTCATATGATTCAAAAATATCGGCGGCCATACCGGCGCAATCGCCAACATTATCCCCAACAAGGTCGGCAATAACGGCTGCATTCCGTTCGTCATCTTCCGGAAGTCCGGCTTCGACTTTTCCGACAAGGTCGGCGCCAACGTCAGCAGCTTTGGTATAAATTCCCCCGCCAACTCTCATGAAAAGTGCAAGTAATGTACCTCCAAATCCAAATCCAAGTAAGGTGTCAGGTGATGCGACACCGAAAATGATGAAAATCAGGGTACCGCCAAGTAAACCTAAACCGTCAGTCAACATTCCGGTTACTGTACCAGCACGGTAAGCGATTTTAAGTGCTTCTCCAAAACTTCGGCGCGAAGCAGAAGCTACGCGAACATTGGCCTGAACAGCCATTCTCATACCGAACTGACCAACCATCAATGAGAATAAAGAACCCATGATGAATGCGATTGCACGACCAAAACCAATGATCAGCTTGAGTGATTCATCAGAATAGCCGGCAAAACGCAACTTGGATTCATCCGTTGGAGGAACCACATAAACAGATAAAAAAAGAATAATTGTAAAGATGAAGATGAGCGGAATAATGGTTTTTAACTGCCTCTTCAGATAAGCATTTGCTCCTACACGAATGCCATCCCATACTTCCTGCATTTTTGGTGTTCCTTTATCACAGGCCATCACTTGCCTGCGAAGAAACATCGCGTAGGCCAGTCCGAAAAATGCAATGACCAAAACACTCCAGATCGCTATTACTTCAAAAGGAGTTGCCCCCGGTAAACTTACCATAACATATTTAATTTAGCTGATTAATATTAGATTGATCTAAAAAACTCATAATTGATGTCTTCCAGTTCCGAAAGACTTGGATATGGATAAAAAAGTATTTCATCCTTCGCCCCAACATAAAATCCGCTTTCTATCGTCCGATAAAGAAGTGAACCGGAAAAGACCCGCTGAACTGTTTTCATTTGTTTTGCATAGTCACCTTTTAAAGCTTCAAAGCAATCCCTGAGGTGCACAATATTTGCAAACGGCAGATAATCGACTGATCCTTTGGATGAATTAGTCGCCAGATCTCCCAATTTTAAATCGACAAAAAATAGCTTTGGAACAGTGATAGGAGTTGATCCATTAGTAAGCCTGTTCAAAAATACCGAAGGGGTTAGTGCGCTTGCTACCATAGGCAATACAGGACATAATTCCTGAAATAGATACAACTTGTTCATATTTTCAGCTGACAAGTCATATGGAGTTCTTTTAAGTTCCAGCGTGTAGCCATTATCAGTAGTAATATACAAACTCTTAAGCGCTGATAAGGGAACCATTTCCAGTGCTTTGTAGACTGAAAGGTACACAGAGTTTTTGGGCGATCCATCCGATTTAGGAACACAGCGCCTATTCAGGCTATCCATATCAATCAGGTTTTCAATCTGACTTAAGTCAACTTCGAAGAATATGGCTTGGCCTTTATTCCTTTTTTTTGTCCCGGTAGAAAGGTATTCTCCAAAAGCTTCAGGGGGCAGCATCGAAGCGATTAATGCTTCGGGGGTTGCTGTTAAATAAATAAATTTGCTCATAGTTAGTAATTTAGTGGTTAAATAAAACCTGTGATTATTATGAAAAAGGTTTCACATGCTTTATTTTTAGTAAATATATTCATACCATTTCAAATAGCATTGAATTCCGCTTCATTCTTAATGTTAAAATAAATTGCCATAAAAAAGATGCTTCCGCAACAGTAAGGAGTAAAAACATCAGAAAATCGAAACTTATATATTCAGAAAAAATAAATATCTTTGGCGGCTGAAAATTCATTCTATGAAGCTAAAAAAATACCTGTCGAAATATTTCATCCTGCGCTTCTGCCTGATTCTTGCATTGGTGGGTGGTGCGGTGGTTTTCGATATGTATCATACGGAAAATTTAAAACAAGCCAGTCAAATCCGTAAAATTCCTGTTGCAGATGACACTGAAACAAACAAAACGTTCTTCTGCAATCAGGTTCCAAGTTACAACTTAAAAACCTCAACGACTGAATTTTCAGTACGATTCCGGTTCACATTTTCTCAGGATAAATTTTTGATTCAGCATTATAATTTACGGACATTCCAACTCATGAAAGCTGAAGTTATTCATTCAGGCTTTTGTGCAGTTTGCCCGTTTCATTCCCTTCCTTTTAACCGGGTTCTGTATGCCAGCCCCGACGACACACCTCCGCTTACCTGATTTTGACCTGATTTTGAATGAATCAAGTTTCAGGATCATTATGTGAAAACAAAACTGGCTTTCGTTCATTTCAGAATACCTGAAATCATCGTTGCCGAAATCAAATATTCCTATCTAATTAATTATTAATAAACAATTTAAATTCAAACAAAATGCAAAACAAAGGTGCAATTAGACTTTTTGCAATTCTACTTGGTTTGATTTGTGTGTATCAGCTCATGTTTACCTATAAGGCCAGACAGGTTGAGAATGCAGCCAAAGTTTACGCAAAAGGCGAAAAACACAAAGAGCAAGCCTACCTTGACTCCATGTCAACTGAAGTGACTTACAATTTATTAGGCCTCAAAAAATACACATTCAAAGAGGTAAAAGAACTTGAACTTGGTTTGGGTCTTGACTTGCAAGGCGGGATGAACGTTACTCTGGAAGTTTCGGTGGTCGATCTGATCAAATCATTGTCAAATTTCAGCAAGGATTCAACGTTTAATGCGGCTATCAAATTAGCCAAGTTGAAACAGTTAAAAAGTCAGGAAGATTTTGTGACTCTCTTCGGAAAATCATATCAGGAAATTTCCCCCAATGGAAAACTGGCTTCCGTTTTCAACACGCTTGATTTAAAAGACAAGGTCAAATACAATTCGACCAATGCCGAGGTATTGGACTTGTTGCGCAAAGAAACAAAAGTAGCGATCGACAACTCTTTTAACATTATCCGCACGCGTATCGACCGTTTTGGTGTTGCACAGCCGAACATTCAGCCATTGGCAACCGCTGGCCGCATCCTGGTTGAATTACCTGGAGTCGACGACCCGAAACGTGTTCGTAAACTCTTGCAGGGAACTGCGAACCTCGAATTTTGGGAAACATACGATAACAGCGAAGTTTATCCATACCTGGTTCAGGTCAATCAGAAACTGGTTGAAATTTTAGCGCTTCAGTCTAAACCTGTTGCACCTTCCAATGCAGCTGCTAAGCAAACAACAGATACAAGCAAAAATTCATTACTGAATGAATTGGATAAAAAAGCAAAGACTGATTCAACCTCGGTCGATAAAAACGCTGATGCAAAAAAACAATACCCTTTATTCTCGGTTTTATCGCCCAGTTCAAATCAGCAAGGCCAGTTATTTCCTGGAGCTGCGGTGGGAACTTCTCACGCCAAGGATACAGCCACGGTTAACCATTACCTGAAAATGGATCAGGTAAAAGCTTTGTTGCCACGTAACCTGTCGTTCCGGTGGACTGCAAAAGCAATTGACAAGGAAGAAAAATTTTTCCGTCTGATTGCTATTAAAATTACCAGCCGAGATGGCCGCGCCCCACTTGAAGGGGATGTGATTACTGACGCCCGTCAGGATTACGCCGATGCAGGCAGCCGTCCCGAGGTGAGCATGACCATGAATGGCGAAGGAGCTAAAACATGGGCGCGCCTGACTAAGGACAATGTAGGAAAATCGATTGCCATTGTTTTGGATGGTTATGTCCGTTCATTCCCGAATGTCAATCAGGAAATAACCGGTGGTCGTTCGCAAATTACCGGAATGGAAAGCATTGAAGAAGCAAAGGATTTAGCCAACATCCTGAAATCAGGAAAAATGCCTGCTCCTGCTACGATCATTGCCGAAGAAGTGGTAGGACCTACATTGGGACAAGAAGCTATCAGCAGCGGTATGTGGTCATTCGTTATCGCATTCTTATTGGTATTGAGCTATATGTTATTCTTCTATAGCCGGAAAGCAGGTATGGCTGCCAACATCGCTTTGATAGTCAACGTATTCTTCCAGATAGGGGTTTTAGCTTCTATCGGGGCTGTTTTAACTTTACCGGGTATCGCAGGTATTGTATTAACCATGGGTATGGCCGTTGATGCGAATGTGCTTATTTATGAGCGTGTCGAGGAAGAGATTATGGGTGGCAAAACGGTTAGAATGGCTGTAAAAGATGGCTATAAAGCGGCCTATTCTGCCATTATTGACGGACACGTTACGCTCTTGCTGACTGGTATCGTTCTTTATATTTTTGGATCAGGTCCTATCAGAGGTTTTGCCACCACTTTGATTATTGGTGACTTATTCTCATTGTTTACTGCAATCTTTATTTCCAGGTTAATCTTTGAAAGACAATTGGACAGGAACAAGGAAATTACCTTTACAACAAGTTATTCAAAAAACTGGCTGCGTCACGTAAAGATTCCATTCATCGAAAAGAGAAAAATTTTCTATACCCTTTCAGGAATAATGATCACTGTTTCATTAATTTCTTTTGCGGTTCGCGGTTTCGATAAAGGTATCGACTTTAAAGGCGGACGTACCTATGTTGTGCGTTTCGACAAAGACGTAAAAGTGGATGATATCAAGAATGCATTAGCTCCTATTTTCAATTCAACTCCTGATGTGAAAACCTATGGAAATGCGAACCAGGTACGTATCACCACCGGTTATAAAATTGAAGAGAGCACCACTGATGTTGACAACAAAGTTGAAGAGTTACTTTATGATGGACTTAAAAAGGGTGGATTTATCGGGGATGTTTCATTAGACACATTTGGTAAATTGAATTTACAAAGCACGCAAAAAGTGGGTCCGACGATTTCGGATAAGCTTACCCGCGATGCTATTATGGCGGTATTATTCTCCTTGGTATTAATTTTCATTTATATCCTGATGCGCTTTGATAGCTGGCAGTTTAGTCTGGGGTGCGTTACCTCACTGGCTCATGATGCGACTATTACAATGGGTGCCTTCTCGCTGTTGTATGGCTTTTTGCCATTCTCACTTGAAATTGACCAGGCGTTTATTGCGGCCATTCTAACCGTGATCGGGTATTCGGTAAATGATACGGTAATCATTTATGACCGAATCCGGGAATTCCGTCATTTGTATCCTAAACGCGGTTTAGCCGAGACAATGGATCATGCCATGAACTCCACTTTGCGTCGTACATTCAGTACTTCGTTAACGGTGCTGATCGTGTTATTTGCCATCTTCCTCTTTGGTGGAACGTCCATCAAAGGTTTCGCGTTTGCGCTCTTGATTGGTATTGGAGTAGGAACTTATTCTTCAGTATTTAATGCTGCTCCTATCGTTTACGATACGATCACTCAATCGAAAAAATTCAAAAAAGCCAAACAACTGGTTTAACTGTCTTAATCCTGAAGCAGGGGTTTCATTTGTCATCCGACAGATGGAATCCCTGCTTCTTTTTTATAACCTGCTGAATCAAATGTCGAAGTACTTTTTCAAAGTTCACCGCCTTTGTTGTAAACAAGTTTGTATATTTGCTGAATTTTATAAAATTGACCAACCAAATAATATTTCGAAGTCATGGGTGGAGGAGAAATTGTATTAATTATTTTTGTTTTTCTACTGCTTTTTGGAGCCAAGGCTATTCCTGATATTGCAAGAACTCTGGGCAAGGCCATGCGCGAATTTCAGAAAGCAACCAACGAAATTAAACGTGAAATTAATGAAAGCGGTGGTGGAATTGCCGGTGATATCAGCGACATCAGGTCGACCATTCAAAATGCGCGAAATGATATTCGGGAAGGAATCATGAAGCACACCGGTGAAATTACCAAAGACATTGAGGAAATTAAAAGCGGGGTAAAAAAAGAAACCGACAACCTCTCCAGCACCATCACCAACGCAACTACGATAAAACCTGAGGACAAATCAGATTTCAGTATTTAGTGTAATCCTTTTCATGAATCACCTCAGCTATTAAAACCCTTCAAAAATTACCTTCGCTTGATCAGAGTCGAAAAAATAACAAAATCGTTTGGTGATCTTCAGGTGCTGAAGGGAATAAATCTGGAAGTACCAGCCGGAAAACTCTATTCGATCGTTGGACCCAGCGGTGCAGGAAAGACAACCCTACTGCAGATTATAGGCACTTTAAGCCAGCCCGCCTCAGGAAAAATATTTATTGACGGACAAAATATCTCGGTGATGAATGAGCGCCAGCTGGCCGATTTCAGAAACCGCCGGATTGGTTTTGTTTTCCAGTTTCATTACTTATTACCTGAATTTTCGGCCCTCGAAAATGTTTGCATTCCGGCATTTATCGCAAAAACCAATAAAAAGGAAGCCGAACAAAAAGCACGCGAATACCTCGATTTTCTGGGCTTGTCAGATCGCTTGAATCACAAACCCGGCGAACTTTCAGGAGGTGAACGCCAGCGTGTGGCCGTTGCACGTGCACTGATCAATTCTCCATCGATTATTCTCGCCGATGAACCTTCAGGAAACCTCGATACCAAAAACCGTGAAGACCTTCACGAACTTTTCTTTAGCCTTCGCGACCGGTACAAGCAAACATTGGTCATTGTTACACACGACGAAAGTTTTGCTGCCCAAAGCGACTGCATTATCCGGATGAAAGATGGGCTCATAGTAGAATAGAAAAGAGGAAGAAGGAAATAGGAAAATTTGCATTCTGATTGGATTTGGGACTCCAAAGGAGTCCGATATTTGTAGCCCCGGATGCAGTGAAACGAAATCCGGGGTAAGAATGAGAAATCAAAATAAGGCGCATTCTCCCGGCAGATTGAAAACAAATTTTGCATGCGCCGCACAGATAATTTTGATAATTGTATCATTCAAAGAGCTAATTTGCAAGTCAAAGTATTCAGTTATCAAAAAGCTATCCGCATAAATGACCGATTCTCCCGAAAATATCCAATCCTTTCTTGATCAAAAAGTAATCTCATTCAATCATTCTTCATTTATCTCAACCGACCCGATTCAGGTTCCGTCACTTTTTTCGACCAAAGAGAATATCGAAATTGCGGGATTTCTGGCAGCCACTTTGGCCTGGGGCCAAAGGCCAACGATTATCCGGAACGCACTCAAACTGGTCGAACTCATGAATAATAATCCCATTGAATTTCTGCTTTATACTCCGGAAGCGGAATGGGATGTATTCCTGAATTTCAAACACCGGACTTTCAACGGAACCGATTGCATCTACTTTTTGAAATCACTCCGGAACATCTACCAAAACCATGGCGGTCTGGAACAGGTTTTTACCAAAGGATATCATACAGATCGAAGCATTTACAGTGCATTGGTCTATTTCAGGAAAGTGTTTTTTGAGCTGGAACATCCGCACCGGACTGAAAAACATGTATCGGATTTAGTAAAAGGAGCTGCCGGTAAAAGGTTATGTATGTTTCTTCGCTGGATGATACGGACCGACCGGAATGGAGTTGATTTTGGTCTCTGGAAACAGATTCCGGCTTCCGCACTAATGCTTCCATTGGATGTTCACACCGGAAATGTTTCACGTAAACTGGGATTACTCGTCCGGTCACAAAACGACTGGCGCGCAGTGGAAGAAATTACAGCCAGACTTCGTGAATTCGATCCAGAAGATCCAATAAAATATGACTTTGCATTGTTTGGATTGGGAGTTTTTGAGAAGTTTTAAAAGGTTCTCAATCCTGATTTTTCCGGCAAATAACCCGATAAAACTTCATTGGCACTTCATTTTCCAGATGCCTGACCGGTTCATCGATTTCGGTATATTCCACCAGTCCAAACAGTCCAAACTCTTTTTCAATTGATTCTGAATCATAGAAAAAAACTGCCAGTCCTTTTTCGATCCGATACCGGTTTTTACTGACTAATTTACCGTTTTCAAACAACCGATATTCTTTCGAAACTATAATAAAAACCATGATTCCACCCAATCGGAGCTGATTGAAACAGTTTTTCAAAAATTGACGGCGTTCATTTTGATTGAGTAAATGAAGAAGGGCGTAACAGAAAATTCCATCGTAAATTGTTTCATCAAAAGGCATTTGAGCAACCGATCCGTTATGAATCGGAAAATCCAGCCCATGTTCCCGGGCAAGGCGTATGGCCGTTCCGGAGATTTCAATTCCGGTTACTTCAAAACCCTTATCTACAAAAAGGTGTGCATTCCGGCCATAGCCAACACCTGGAATCAGGATTTTCCGGAATCCTTTTTCAGCAAATAGCCGGCAGGTATTGATAGCCGATTCTGCTGGTTCAAATGTCCATAGCAATCCATTGGCCTTGTATTTTTCTTCCCAGAATCCGTTCATTTGCGCTTACTTTCTTTAAACCCATTGTCCAAAATCGCAAAACTATTCATCAGTGTCAGGAGCTCCTTCAGCCTTCAGGTAATCATCAACAACCTGTCGTGCCTTTTCAAAATCGACATTCGAAACAAATATTTTCACTGACCCCGCACCTCCACCTGCAACAGCCCAAGGTTCAAGAACTCCCATACTTCCGTCCTTAATAAAAGCTTCAATTTCAGCATTATCCAAAAGGCTTTTTACCATGGATGCTTCCCAGTCGTTTCCGTCAAAAACTTCAACCGGATAAATTTCATTGTTGGGTTTCATAATCCTGAATATAATAATTTTGTACAAGGTAGCTATTTTTCGAATCGGATGAAATGAATTGTTTTTATCTATTCAGAAACTTAATTTGTTCGGCTGAATGGATACTTCGTTGAAAGACAGAAACAAAAAATTTGATTTCCAACAACAATTGAAAGCCTATTTTTAATGAATAAATGGACACAATGTGTAAATTTGATCTTTAGATACAACTATTTAAATATCAAGACAATCAGGCAATCAGACCTATGCTTATGAATATCATCGATAAACTCCGACATAAAAAAGAATTCATCCTGATCATTTCGGTGGCTTTGATCAGTATAGTTTATCAGCTGGCATTCTATGATGTTTTGGAATTCCACCGGGATGAATTGTTGTATCTTTCACTTGGTGAGCATCTTGATTTCGGCTATCATTCAGTTCCTCCTTTCATTGGCCTCTTAGCTTTTATTTCGGTACATTTATTTGGATATACTCTTTTCGCCGCAAAGTTCTTTCCAGCCATAGCAGGTGGAATATTAATCTGGGTGAGTTCGTTGATAGCAAAAGAGTTAAAAGGAGGACTTTTTGCCCAATTCCTGACGGCAATCAGCATTATGGGTTCAATTCTGTTTGCACGTGCATTTGGCTTGCTCCAACCGGTTCCTTTTGATATTTTGTTCTGGACACTGTCATTTTATTTAATCATCAGATACATCAATACCACTTTAAACAAATACCTTTTATTTCTTGGCATTTCAATTGGTATTGGATTTTTAAATAAATACAATATCCTGTTTCTTGTAATTTCACTTTTGATAGTTGCTCCAATTACCAAATTCCGTAAAATTTTCCTGTCAAAATATTTCTATTTCTCCATTTTAATCGCTTTTGTGATCGTATTGCCAAACCTGATCTGGCAAATAGTTCATCACTTTCCGGTGGTCAGGCATATGAGCGAACTACGAGACTCACAACTGGTCAAGATGAGTCCATCCACATTTATTATGGAACAATTCCTGATGATACTTCCGGCAACATTTGTAGCAGTTCCGGGAATTTCCTATCTGCTGTTTGCCAGGCAGATGAAAGAATTCAGATTACCTGGATTTATTACTGTTGCCGTGCTTCTGGTCTTATTATTGTTGCAGGGAAAAGGATATTACACCGCCGGAATCTATCCTTTTTTGATTGCATCCGGAGCAGTCTTTTTTGAAAAAATACTTGTTAAATCCTGGTCGCGGGTCATTCTGGTATCCGTTCTGATTTATTTTGAGTGGTTGGTTCTTCCCATTGGCAAACCGATTTATGGTCCCGATCAACTGGTTCGGTATTTCGACAAAATGGAGGCAGTTACCGGGAACAATGAAGCCAGGCGATATGAAGACAATGCGCATCACAAGTTGCCGCAGGATTATGCGGATATGCTGGGATGGAATGAGTTAACCGAATTGACCAGTCAGGCATGGCAAAAAGTTGAAAATAAAAACAGCTGCATCATTTATGGCGAAAATTACGGGGAAGCAGGTGCAATTACAATCATCGGCAAAAAGTATCATTTGCCAAATGCCGTGAGTTTTAGCGACAATTTCAGGTACTGGATTCCCAAATCATTCAAGACAGAAATTACCGACTTAATTTATATCAACGACGAACCGGGAGATGATATAAAAGCGCTTTTTGCCGATATACAGAAGATTGGACAAATCAACAATCCATTGGCACGGGAATATGGAATCGGAGTCTTTTTATGCAAAAAACCGAGGTCCAGTTTTAATCAGTTTTGGGAAAGCCGGTTGAAAAGTTTGGAAATGAATTAGCGATTGATACCATACAACAATAGCCAGAACTGAAGTCAGGATTCAGCAAAAAAAACCGGGACTCCTTCCATTCGATAAACATATCCTAAAACCGAATTTGCCATTTTGAACATCATTCAAGGCCTTGTAAATCTCTAATAACTGAACAAATAATCAACAAATTCAAACTTTTATTAACTTTTTATGCTCAAAATTCCATGAACTAATTACTTTTGGATTATATCTGTATCGCTAATTTATTTCATCATTAATACACCACACTGATATTTAACATCTTAGCTAAAATAATAAATCTAACTTAAAAACTACCCAGTGGGAATATTAAAAGATAAGCTTTCAAGTTATGATGTCCCTCAAAAAGTAATGCAGGCTGGCATCTATCCCTATTTCAGGGAAATAGAATCTGATCAGGATACGGAAGTACAGATTAATGGCAAGAAAGTTTTAATGTTCGGATCAAACAGTTACCTGGGCCTTACGAACCACCCAAAAGTCAAAGAGGCTGCAAAAGCAGCCATCGACAAGTATGGGACCGGTTGTGCAGGTTCACGGTTTCTGAACGGGACGCTTGACATCCATATCGAACTCGAAAAGAAATGTGCCAGTCTGGTAAACAAAGAGGCTGCACTTTGCTACAGTACCGGATTCCAGGTAAATCTTGGAGTGGTATCAATTCTGGCCGGCCGTCATGATTACCTCCTCCTTGATGAACTCGACCATGCTTCAATCATTGAAGGCAGCAGGCTTTCACATTCGAAAGTGCTCAAATATGCCCATAACGATATGAAAGCGCTTGAAGCCAAGCTGAAATTATGCCAAAAGGATCGTATCAAACTAATCGTAGCTGATGGCGTCTTTTCGATGGAAGGAGATATCCTGAAATTACCCGAACTGGTCGGATTAGCTCAAAAATACAATGCCTCTGTGATGGTTGATGATGCCCATTCATTAGGCGTGCTCGGAAAAAACGGTGCAGGTACCGCATCTCATTTCGGACTTACGGATCAGGTTGACCTCATCATGGGTACTTTTTCAAAATCATTTGCTTCGCTTGGAGGCTTTATAGCTGCTGATAAGGAAGTGATCAATTTCATCAAACACAATTCCAGATCGTTGATCTTCAGTGCCAGCATGACCCCATCTTCAACTGCGGCAGTACTTGCCTCTCTTGAAATAATGGAAAATGAACCTGAACGGCTGAAGCATCTTTGGGATCTGACCGCATATGCTCTTCAAGGCTTTAAATCAGCAGGATTTGACACCGGCAAATCAGAGACTCCAATCATTCCACTTTTCATCCGCGATGATATCAAAGCGCTTCAAATGACCAAAATGCTGCTGGCTGATGGAATTTTTGTAAACCCGGTGGTGGCACCTGCAGTTCCAAAAGAAGATAGTCTGATCAGGTATTCGCTGATGGCAACTCATACCAAAGAGCAAGTTGATATCTCCATTGAAAAGATAACAAAGGCAGCAAAAAAGCTGGGAATCCTTGAATTACAAAATGTTTTAGTATGAAAAAAGTAATTCTCATTACCGGAATTTCTTCAGGTTTCGGAGAACAAACCGCCAGACTTTTGGCCGACAGCGGCCATGTTGTCTACGGCACAGTGAGAAAAGATACCAAATCAGACAACGATAAGGTTCATCAAATCAAGATGGACCTTACTGATTCTGAATCCATAAAAAAGGCCGTTTCCATTGTCTTTGAGAAAGAGGGACGGATTGACGTTCTCATCAATAATGCCGGTATGCACAGCGGTGGCCCAATTGAAACTTCGCCGATTGAAAATATAAAACTCCAGATGGATACCAATTTCATGGGATTGGTTCTTCTTACGAGGGAAGTTCTGCCGATTATGAGAAAACAGGGAGGCGGCACTTTAATTAACTTCAGTTCCATTGGAGGATTAATGGGATTACCATTTCAGGCATTCTACTCGGCCGGAAAATTTGCTATTGAGGGGTTTTCCGAAGCGTTAAGAATGGAAGTTAAACAATTTAAAATCAATGTTGTACTGATTAATCCAGGCGACTTTCATACCAGCAATTCGGCCAATCGCCGTAATTTTCTGGCGCCAACGGGAGCCAACGATCCGTATCAGCAACAATTTGAAAAAACCCTTTCAATCATAGAGAACGACGAAAACAAGGGTTGGAAACCGGAAGTTCTTGCCCGGAAAATCGTGAAGATTGTAGAAAGCAAAAATCCATGCCAGCAATATGTTATTGCATCATTGGAGCAAAAACTGGCGGTAGTGATAAAGCACATTTTGCCCGGAAAATTGTTCCGGATGATCCTGGAAGATCATTACAAAATTCATAAGTAGGTATTTTTATTTTCAGTTATGGCGCTGTTATTCAGCGATTTTAGAAACCGGAAAGAAAACTTAATTCTGACTGAAAAGGCTCAACTTTGCGTTTCAGTATTTAGCCAGGCATCAAATAGTTTATATCCGATTGATAGGATTACTGCCCCAAGAAACAACCCCAAAAAGCCGATTGTAATAAATCCGCCCATTGATCCCATCAGCAAGACCAACATAGGTACAGTCGATTTTCGTCCCATCAAAATTGGTGTTAAAACATTATCTGTTGAGGCTACAACAATCATCCAGACAGTAAATAAAATAGCATTTAATGGAGAAGTAATTGTAAACATGTAGATTGACATGGGAATGAGTACCGGCCACGAACCAATTTGAATTACCGACAGCATCAGGCACAAAATTGTCCAAAGTCCTGCAAACGGAACTCCGGCAATATAAAATGCAATACCAGCCATCGCCGCCTGTATGGCTGCTACACCAAGAATTCCCACAACCACACTTCGCACAGTTCCAATTGTAAGTGATGCAAAATTCTCTCCTTTGTCCAGTGCCAACTTCTTAAACACCTTAAGAGTTGAATTGGTAAGTGGCTCGGAGAAAACCAGAAACACTGCTGCAAGCAGAATCGAAATAAGAAATTGAATCACACCTGTCGCAAAACTGGTCATTGCAGACAACAACCAGGTTCCAAGCTTTGTTAGTTCTTCTTTATGTTGGATTAATAACCCCTGAAGATTTTCAGACGCGCTCTGCCAGATATTTACAATAGGTTGTGCAATCGTTGGCCAATTCCTGACGGCATCGCCGGGAGGCGGAATCAGTGGCTGACCCGACTGATACATATCCTTAAAATGCATAATTCCGGTTAACATCGATTCAGTTAACATCCAGGTTGGTATTCCCAAAATACTTAACATGACTAAAGTCACGAAAACTGATGCAAGGACCTTTCGCCCACGAAATAACCTGACCAACCGATGAAAAGCCGGGTAGACCGTAATGGCAATAATGGCGCCCCAAATCAGCACCAAACTGAAAGGCAAAATGAAAGTGATGCACAAACCAATCAGAAGGAAAAGCAATCCTAAACGAAGGATTGTATCCACGGTGTTTTCCATATTGACACCCGGCTGGTTAGTTTTTAAAGGTTCATCCATGAGAATACGATTGAATGTGTATTTAGCAAATGTATTAAAATAGTTTCATTTTAAAATCGTTGAACAACAGACCTGTAAACGAAAACGTCTTACAGCATGGATTAAATCCATGAGAATACGATCCGCCTATTGAAAAAACTACGAACTTCCCGCTCATTTTTGGTTGAACCGGAATCGAAAAATCCTTATTCATTCCTTCAGATATTTTAATTTGGCACTTCAGACAAAGCTTATAACTTTACATTCCGAATTTGATAAACCTAAACCAAACCTGAATGAGCCGCTATTTGCAATTCTTTTATCTTTCCTTTTTCTGTGTGTTTTTCCTGAAGGCACAATCACAAGAGCAATTTATACCCGGTGAAATCTGGAAAGATAACAAGGGGCAACACCTCAATGTACACGGTGGAGGGATTCTTTTTCATGACGGAATTTACTACTGGTATGGCGAATTTAAGGTAGGTGGAGAAATCGGAAATACTGCACAGGTTGGAGTCAGCTGTTACTCATCGAAAGATTTATACAATTGGAATGACGAAGGGATTGCACTTCAGGTAAACGAAACCGACCCAACCAGCGACATCGCCAAAGGCTGCATCCTCGAACGTCCCAAAGTGATTTATAATGCCAAAACCCGGAAGTTCGTCATGTGGTTTCACCTCGAACTGAAAGACAAAGGTTATTCGGCTTCCCGAAGCGGGGTTGCTGTCAGCGACAGTCCAACCGGACCATTTAGGTATTTGAATAGCTTTCGTCCAAACGCCGGATTCTGGCCGGTAAATATTCTGCCTTGTCACCGGAAACCAGTTGCCCCAACAGTCAAAGATTCATATTGCGGAGGGAAAGGCTGCCTGCCCGCTCCTCCCGATTCGTTGAATATTCTTGGTCGCGATTTCAAAGGCGGACAAATGGCCCGCGACATGAACCTTTTTGTGGATGACGACGGTTCTGCGTATCAGATTTATTCTTCGGAAGAAAACAGCACCTTGCATATTTCGAAGCTTACAGATGATTACCTGGCTTGCTCCGGAAAATATTTCCGGGTATTTTCAGGACGATACATGGAAGGCGCAACCCTTTTTAAACGAAACGGCAAATATTATATCATTGCTTCCGACTGCACGGGCTGGGCTCCTAATGCAGCACGGTCAGCCGTTGCCGATCAGATTTTCGGAAATTGGACTGAACTTGGAAATCCAGCTGCTGGCAAGGATTCTGAAACCACTTTTCACTCACAAAGTACTTTTGTGCTTCAGGTTCAGGGCAAAAAAGATTGCTACATTTACCTGGGTGACCGCTGGGCTCCGGAAAATCCTATTGACGGACGTTACATCTGGCTTCCGGTTACTTTCGAAGGAGATGCTCCGAAATTGTATTGGAAAGATAAGTGGAGTCTTTGAAAACAGGAAAGGGTCAGTAGTCAGTAGGAAATAGAAAACACGCAAAATAGGAAGCCCTGAAATGGCGCCATATATCAGCACAGGGCAGCGCCCTGTGTATATTGGGAACAGCGATTTTCCGTCCGCGCAAGAATGATAAAAAATGCACAAAATTTGTTTCGGACAGAATAGAACAAACATTGAAATGCGCATTATCCTTTGCCGTTTCGCTTCAGCGAACGGACATGATTGACAATTAAAATAAAAACTAAAATAACCAAACATGAAACACATTCTTTTGATCTTCATTATTCTATTTGCTTTTTCCAACACCATGTTCGGAAAGATCATGCTTCCATCGGTTTTCTCCGACAACATGGTACTTCAGCAAAATTCCAAAGTTGCCATCTGGGGCTGGTCCGAACCAGGAGAAACGGTCAGAATCGTTACAAGTTGGAACAAAGACACCGTAAAAGTAAAGGCAGACAACACTTCGGCCTGGAAAACCAGCATCCAAACCACCGGTGCCGGTGGCCCCTACTCCATTCAGATTTTAGGAAATGGCAAACTTGAACTGAAAAATGTAATGCTGGGCGAAGTCTGGATTTGCAGCGGCCAGTCGAACATGGAAATGTCGGTAACCTGGAAACTTATCCATGGCGAAGAAGAAGCTGCTAAAGCCAACAATCCGAACATCCGGATTTTTCATGTTGCACGAATTGGCGCCGAATATCCTCAGCAAACCTGCAACGCTACCTGGACACTTTGTACTCCCGAAACCATGCGCACAACCAGCGCAACCGGATATTTCTTCGCCCGGGAACTGCAGCAAAAACTGAATGTTCCGGTTGGGATAATCGTTTCAGCCTGGGGCGGAACTCCGGCTGAAGTCTGGATCGAAAAAAGCCGTATCGAAAACAATCCTGAACTGAACAAGTACAAAGCTACCGGTAATTCTACCAGCTGGCCATCGACTGCCGGTGTTTTATACAATTCGATGATTGCCCCGGTTGTTCCATACGGAATTGCAGGTGCTATCTGGTATCAAGGCGAATCGAACTGCGGAAACTACCCGATCTACTCGCTGCTTATGAAGACCCTGATCGAAAACTGGCGCAGCGACTTCAAAAAGGATTTTCCTTTTTACTTTGTACAAATTGCGCCTTTCAACTATGGAGATAAAGGAACATCACAATACCTGAGAGAGCAACAGGAACTTGCCGCAAAAACAGTTCCGAACACCGGAATGGTGGTTATTTCTGATTTGGTTGATAACATCAAAGACATTCACCCAAAGAACAAACTGGATGTTGGCAAACGATTAGCCAATTATGCTTTGGCCGAAACATACAAACAAAACATCAGTGCATACAAAAGCCCTGCGTTTCAATCCATGCAGGTTACCAAGGACAAAGTCATATTGACATTCAGCAATATCATCACCGGGTTAAAATCCACAGGGAAAACTCCAGCACAATTCCTGATTGCAGGCGAAGACAAGAATTTTGTTCCGGCTATTGCAAAAATGGATGGAAACACCATCATCCTTTCTTCAAAATTAGTGAAAACTCCGGTGGCAGTTCGTTTCTGTTTCGACAATACGTCCATGCCTGATGTTTTCAGCGCCGAAGGTTTACCATTGGCGCCTTTCCGGACGGATCAGTGGTAGAAGAAGTACCTAAAGTGAACTAAAGTTTGGAGTGCCTAAAATTTAAGGAGCAACGGAAAGCGCTGATTTATAAACTTAACAGTCCCATCGGGACAGCATATTGGTAGCCCCGGCTTTTAAGCCGGGGTCAAAACGATCAAAATGATTTGGCGCCGACTAATAATATTAATCGAAGAATTGAATCACATTTCGGCGCAATTGAGGCGGATAACTAAAATATCAAAAGATTCCAACTTTAAAAAAGAGATGGAATCCGTAATCTAACTGATTATGTCGACATCACAGATGTTCGCGACAGAAAAAAAGCGGCCATGTTTGCACACAAATCCCAGGGGCCTGAAAAAATCTATGATGAAGATTTTAAGACCATGGAAGATTTCAGAGGGCTTGAAGCAGGCGTGAAAGCAGCCGAGGCATTTGTTCACTTTAAAACCAAGACTAAACGGGCAACGATACAGGGTCTGCACTAAGTTTTCGTTATTCCAATGTACAACGATCTGGAATGATTTGTCGCTGAATCAAAGTTAGGTGTATGCGTAAAAAAAGGAAAACACTATCTAAACCATAAATAGTGCTAAATGAACAAACAAATTACGATGAATTACTACAAACTACCCTTGTAATTCTCAAACGATGTTTTTCGATTCAACTAATATTAAATGCTGGGAATATGAAAAAATGGTGTGTTGTATTTATAATGTCGTTTTTGGCAATAGCTAATTCTTTTGGGCAAAACAATAAACAATTTTACTTTAAAATCGATGGTACAATAAATGCTGATACGGGAACAGTAACTCTCAATTTTCTTACTGATTATATACCAAATAATGTCAACGATTTAGTGGGTAAGGTGAAAAATGGAAAATTTTCAATCTCAGGATACCTGCCAGAGCCCCAATCTGTAGAAATTCGTTTTGATGATGACTATCTTTCATCGGATTTTATTATTGAAAAAGGATTACAAACTATTTCAATAAACACAGATTCGACACGCAAAATGCCAGTTGTGTCAAATAGCACAATGGTAAATGAATATCCTCTTTACTCTGCCTTTTTTAAACAACACAGTATTAAGAGGAATATATGTGACCAAAAATATAATACTTTGTATAAGCTCAATAATTATCATTTGCCCGAAGCAATTAAATTTAGTCAGTCAAAAGAACTTGAGATTCTATATAAAGAGCATGATAAATTACTGTTGACCTATAGTGGAAAGAATCCAAACTCAGAAATCGCATTTTGGGAGCTTATTCGATTAATGGGTTGGGGGTATGAACCAATATTTGATTCAATCTACAATTCCTTTTCTTATCAGCTGAAAAATGGATATGCAGGTAGGGTTTTGAACAAGAAACTTGAAGAAGGTAAACTTCTATCCATAGGAAAGCAATTTCCGTCTTTGCAATGCATCAATCGAAATAATGAAAAGTTTTCATCAGCTCTTTTTACCAATAGGAAATTAATATTAGTTGATTTTTGGTATAGCAGATGCGGACCATGCAGGGCACAATTTAGTACCTTGAAAAATTTATATACCCAATTTAGTACTAAAGGATTTGAAATAGTTGGTATATCCGTAGATAAAATCACAGAGAGAAAAAAATGGAAAGAAACGATCGTCAACGATCAGCTTATTTGGCTACAATATTGGGATATAGATGGAAAAGATGCGCATAGATTATCCATTAATGCGTTTCCTACAAATTTCCTTATCGATCATACCGGAAAAATAATTGCTAAAAATATTTCTTTGGGTGAATTGGAGGAAGTCTTAAGTAGAAGTTTAAAATAAATTGTTTATACATTCCATTATGAGCATTATGAGCAGATAAAAAACAAAAAATGAAAAAATTTAAAAGCCTAAAACCTGACAGCAAACTACCCGACAAATCCTGCAGCTGTGTTTTTTAGTGTGTATTTTTTCGCTCAGGATGTCTTTAGGCTTGACAGGAAATCGCCCTCAATCCGCACCTGAGTGGAACTTCAAACGAAGTGTTAGCATTTAGGGCGCACCAAAATAGAATCCATAAAGTAAAACATATGAAACAACTTTTCTTCATCCTCTTAATTCTGCTTTCCGGAACTCTCTCCGCCAGAGTTTCTTTTGCTCCGGCACAAGCTGATTCTGCAACTTCCTTATCAACTGTTAAGGAGAGCTACACTCTTTCCGGAAAACATCTGGCTGCTTTGGCCCAAAAGATCCGGTACAAAAAGACGCAACAGGAAGACATGTATCTCTATCTTTTGCGTCCAATAAGTCTATCATCTGAAGCTTTGCCCGCCATTGTCTATTTTACCGGTGGTGGCTGGGTTAACGGAGATGTTTACGGTCAGATCCCCAATGCGGCCTGGTTTCGCGATCACGGGATTATTGGTATTGAAGCCGATTACCGCGTAAAATCGAGACATGGAACAAGTCCCATCGAATGCATTCAGGATGCCAAATCGGCCATTCGTTTTGTGCGTGAACATGCCAAAGAACTGGGCATCGATCCCAATCGGATTATTGCTGCCGGCGGCTCGGCGGGTGGGCATTTGGCCGCCTGTACCTATCTGGACGGTGGTGATACTCCGAGTGAAGATCTGAAAATCAGCTCGAAACCAAATGCTTTGGTGTTACACAATCCGGTGCTTGGCGAAGGATTCGGGAAAGAATTCTTCGATGCTCATCCTGAATTTTCGCCCATTCTTCATATCAAAAAAGGCTGGCCTCCCACCATTTTGTCCAACGGCACAAAAGACGGGACTACACCTTTCGAAGTGGCAGAGAAATTTACCCGACTAATGAAGGACTCCGGAAATGTTTGCGAGCTGATTCCAATTAAAGATGCCGATCATTCGTGCGACTGGCCAGTAAGCAATCC
>JBAWZG010000044.1:0-22955 GCA_037143155.1 Bacteroidia bacterium | reverse complement strand
GCCGGAAGTCCTTTAACCAGAACTGGCTTTTCGTTTTGTTTTTTAGGCATGAACATATCTTTATAGGTCAGTCCAAGCTTTTCCTTCATTTCAAGTGAATAATCCAGCGTACCCAAATCAGGACTTGTGTTGTTTGTTCCGAAAGTGAATTTCACGCCGGCTTCTTTGGCTTTCCGAAGGATTTTCTCTGAAGGAAGTTTAAACCGTGAATTTATTTCAAGTGCCACATGATTATCGGCTAAAACCTTTACAAACCGGTCGATGCGAGCATCGGTCCAAAGCTCATCGTATTTGGCGGCGATGACGGCAGGAAGATAAGTTGGATTTACATGAATGTCTATGGGCTCTTTCGAAACTACATTTTCGATTTTGCTGATCAGTTCATCCATAAACTGCTGCTCGTCATCCACAAACACCTCATCAGGCATCCAAAGACGCATGCGTCGGCCTTTATGGTCGGTCCAGGTCATTCCGTCGGTAAACACATAGTCGAATTTGGAAATGGCTTCCGGCGAAAATAAAGTCACCCATTCGCGTCCTTCAGCCTGCATTCCGCGGAAAATCGGTTTCGACTGAACGGTATCCATGTATGCATACAGCGACTTGTCGTTCGTAACAGGGAATTTCAGTCCGCAGTTGGGCGCAATACCATAATTGATACCAAGTTTCATCGAATTTTCACAAGCCTGCGCCGTGGTCAAACCACCTTTCAGATGAACATGGAAATCGATCAGCGGAAAATTCTCGAACATCATTTTGGTCACTTTCGAGTCCCATTCTTTCGATACCAGCAGATCAAATTTTTTGGCTTTCGGCAATGGCCTGATTTGAATACTCTTGAAGTAAACCTTGCTTCCTTCGTCATGGCATTGCAGAGCAATCTTCCCAGCACTGAAAACTTTCAACACATCGTTTTTAGGCCGATAGGGATTATCGGGCTGAATATAATCAACGACTTTGGTACCGTTTACAAAAACCTCGCATCGGTTTTCCACCACTTTAAAAGACAGTTCAAACCACTCGTTGTCCTTCACCGTCGGATAATAAATATTTCGGATTCCATAGATACTTCCGGTTTTTTTTAGTTCCTGAAAATCGCCAGGTCGCTCGTACGAGTTGTCAATCTGAACTTCATAGCCTCGCAGCAGCGGTCCGTAGGGTTGTTCCTGGGTATGAAAAATAATTCCGGAGTTGCTTCCTGGCTCTGTTTTTACCATCGCCTTCAATTCGAAGTTGCGGAAAATCCCTTTCTTAAAATCCCCCGAGTAAAACAAGTGACTTATGGGCCCGTTTGCAACCAGCAATCCATCTTCGACCTTAAACGATGTCGGATTTTGGTTGGCAGTCCAGCCGGTTAAATCTTTCCCGTTAAAGAGCTCAGTCCACTGGGGTTCTTTATTTTGACAGGAATTCAGGACAAAGAAAAGAGGAACAAGAAAAAAGGTAAAAAGTAGATTTCTCATGGTTTAGTTTGGTTTTTGTATGAAACAAAGATAAAACTCTATCGTTTCCAACCAACAGAGTTTTCAAATCAATTTAGGCTGTTCAGACGTTATAAGATCTGAGGTTGCGGATAATTGAACCGAAATGGGTTTCGTTTAATTCATTTTTAATACTTTTGACTCCACAACTATCTGATAATTGCAAGAAATTACAAAATATAGACAATGAAATTAATAGGAGTTTGTTTGATCATACTGGTTGTTGCCGGAACCCGGCAATTACGGGCACAGGCCATTGTAACAAAAACTCATACTGCCAGCCAGATTATTGATGAAATGAAAACCCGTCTGACTTGTAAATGGAGCGCAGAAACAGTAGATACTTTCAAGTCAGGCAATCCGGATGACGGGATTACCGGTGTTGCGGTGTGTATGTTTGCTGATATGGAAACGCTCCAAAAAGCCGTTGCCAATCACTGCAACCTGATCATCGTGCATGAACCAACTTTTTATAACCATCTGGATAAAACTGATTTTCTGGCAGACAATCCGGTTTACCAGAAAAAAAATGACTACATCACCAAACACAAACTCATCATTTTCAGGTTTCACGATCATTGGCACAAAACTTTGCCTGATGGAATTTATGTTGGGATGATCGAAAAACTGGGATGGAAGGCCAATCAAATTGACAATTCCATGCTGTTCTTTAAATTCGAAGAACAAACTGTTGGTGGATTTGCACAAAAACTTCAGGAAAAACTAAAAGGAAGCCAGTTGCGGATTGTAGGCGATCCATTAATGCGGTTCACCAATGTTGCATTGGCCGTTGGCGCTCCCGGATCGAACACCCACATCAATTTGCTTTCGGGCGAGTTTACCGAATTGCTTGTTGCCGGCGAGGCTTCGGAATGGGAAACCTACGAATATGTTTTGGATGCAGCGACGATGGGAATGAAAAAAGCGGCCATTTTTACCGGACACATTGCTTCGGAGGAAGCCGGAATGGAATACTGCGCACGCTGGCTGAATACTTTTATTCAGGATATCCCGGTTACCTACTTCGAAAACGGATCGTCATTCTGGACTGTTCAAAAACCAATCAAACAATGATCGAAGCCATTATTTTTGATATGGACGGAGTCTTGGTTGACAGTGAACCAATTCATATAGAAATTGAGAAACGTCAGTTCATTCTGAATAATGTTTCAATTTCGGAAGAAGAACACCTGAAATACATGGGTACCGCGTCGGATGTAATGTGGAAAGCGATCGCCGAACGACATCCAATCAGCATGCCGGTTGAAGAATTGATTGAACAGAACCGTATTGAAAGTGTCCGGTTTTTCTCCGAACTGGCAGAAATCCCTGTTATGCCCGGATTGGTAGAACTTTTGGAAAAGCTCCAGACAAAAAAATATCCAATGGCGGTTGCTTCCTCGTCCACTCCTGAAATGATCGATCTGATCCTTGAAAAAGCCCAATTGAAAAAGTATTTTCAGGCCATAGTAAGTGCAGAGGAAGCCGGAAAAAGCAAACCTGAACCGGATGTTTTTTTATTGGCTGCTCAGAAATTGGGCCTAAAACCGGAGAACTGTCTTGTTATTGAAGATTCGTTCAATGGAATTGCTGCAGCTCATGCAGCCGGGATGAGTTGCGTGGCCTATCAGAGTCCCGGGGTAGATCCAAAAACTCAGAAAGAAGCCGATTCGATTGTAAAAAGTTTTTCGCAATTGGGGATGATGCTTTGAAAAATGTTACGGGATCCGAGATCCGGGTTCCCGGTTAAAAAGGCAACACGAAACCCGCAACACGAAACGAATCAATTTATTCAATACCCCAGCTCCTTTCCCTTCTTAACTGCCGAAATTCCGTATTTCATCCATGCAGGTTCAGGTTCTCCTTTCAGGTAATGATCGAAAAACTGTTTCATCCGGATCGTCAAATCCATCCGGTTAGCCCAGCTTTCTGCTTTTAGGTTATGTTCTTCGTTATTGTAAGTGAGCATCCAGACCGGCTTTTGTAAGCGCCGCATCGCGGTAAAAAGTTCAATTCCCTGCGTCCATGGCACTGCACCATCACCGTCGTTGTGCATGATTAACAATGGAGTTTTGATTTTAGGCACATAAAATAATGGCGAGTTTTCGATAAACTGCATGGGTTTGTCCCATAAGGTACCGCCAATCCGGCTTTGTTCATTTTCGTATTGAAACTCGCGTGAAACACCTGATTCCCATCGAATTCCTCCATAAGCGCTGGTCATATTAGCTACTGGCGCTCCGGCCATTGCAGCTGCAAACATATCAGTTTGGGTAATTAGCCAGGCTGTTTGGTAGCCTCCCCAACTTTGCCCCTGGATACCGATTTTGTTGCGATCGATAAACGGAAATAAACTGCTCATGGCCTGAGTTCCACTTACCACGGCATCAAAAGCTGACTGACCGGGATAACCTTCTGAGTATGTGATATCAGGAACAAATACGATGTAGTCGTTGCTTGTATAAAACGTCCGGTTAACAGATGAGCGCGTTGGAGCCGGAGAAGAATAACTGTGCAAATTATCGGCATTTCGTTCATAGAAATAGACGATCATTGGATATTTTCGTTCAGGATTGATAGTTTCAGGAAAATACAGCAAACCTTCCAGCTTCTTTCCTGAAAATGAATCCCAGTGAACCAGCCTGACCCCCGGCCAGATAAACTGTTTTTGCTGTGGATTGGCATCAGAAAGCTTGCGGCGTTGCTCAAATTTCAGGTTGCTTGTCCATACATCAGGTGATTCATCGACATTTTCGCGGGTCCAGATTAGTGTTTCGGAGTCTTTTGACTTTTTCAGGTTGTCGAAACGAAAATCTTCCATCAGGAACATACGCGGTTCAATGTAATTTCGCAAATCGGCAGTAAAGTAACCCTGAGACTTGGTATTCTCGTCAAATGCTTTCAAAATTACAGGTTTTCCGGTATCGATAAATTCCTCCTCCGGATCGAGTTTACAGTAACGGAGCTGAAGTGAATTCTTTCTTCCATAGTTTTGAGTAGCATTTACAGGAACTTTAATCCCTTCCATGTCAACTCTCCAGATATCAAACCGGTCATAAAGGAAAAGATATTTGTCGTTTTCCGACCAGCCGGCAATACCGTAAGGTTTAGCATCACCAGGCATATCCCAGCGTTCGTCAACAAACGAAACCGGAATTGCAGCATTCAGGTTTATTGCGTTTCCTGAATCGACACTGGTGGAACGGGCATAATACGAACTGTCTGCGGGATCGAACCAAACCACAAAATTACCACCTGGCGACAAGGAAACCATGGATTTTCGCTGAATCGTAAGTCGTTTAATTCCGGTTTCCACATCAACCAAATAATAATCGGCATCTGACGTCCCTGTCCACGATGATTCCAGTTTATACGGTGAAGGATCGGAACCAAGTGCCACATTGCCATTACCTTTCTGTATGGTTTTAATTTCACGAACAGCGGGATCGCCCAATTGAACAAACTGAGCCTTTTCTATCAAAAAGACAGCCTTGAAGGTTCGCTTTTGTTCTTTTTCCAGGTTAAGCTTTTGTTCAGATTGCAACTCCTTATCTTTCCAGTTCCAAATGTCAAGAACAGGTTTTTCCTCATCAAGCAGCGAATCTTTTGGTTCAGCCAAAGGCTTGCTGTTTGTGCCAAAATACAAACGCTGGCCATTTTCCGAAAAAGACAGATCTCCAAATTCGGACGGTGACCAGCCAATTGGTAAATCTTGACCATCAGGCAAAACGACTGCTTTTGGCTCACCTGTGATAAGTGATCCATAGTACAAGTTGTAAGCTTTCTCTTTGATGGTATCGGTTGAAAACAGAAACCCATACTGGCCTCCCTGTTCATCGGATGTGATTTTTTTCACCGTACCGGGATGATTGAAAATGACATTTGCTTTACCGGTTTCGGTATCAAATGCAAATACTTCTGCCCGATCGACCGAATCTTTGGTTTGCCTGACAAATGTGACCGAATGACCTTTCGGTGCATAATAATAGTCGGTAACATTCTGAAAACAAACGGTATCTCCTGAATCTACCTGAAACAAAACCAGCTGATATTTCTGATCGGAAGATTCATCTTTCCCTATTTTCTTATTAGACTTATCCGGACTTTCCTCGTTTCTCTTTTCCTTTTCCTTCTTTTTCATATCAGTCAAAAATGCAACCCATTTCGCATTTTCCTTCGGAAGCGAAAATTGTTTCAGCATCGGAAATGCATATTTCTTATCGTGTTTGAAGATTAGAATACCGAGGCTATCCTTGGGCATTTGCTCTTTTTTCAACTTCTTCTTTTTAGCACTTCGGATAGAATCTTCGGGTTGCTTGATTTTATAAACTATGAATTCAGATTTAGGAGAAAAAAGTGCATCATATCCACGTGACAGCGTATCAGCCATTTTGGAATCAACAGATTTCACAATCAGCTTTCCATTACCTTTTTGTGGATTAATTTCAAATGCAGCCAGTTTGCCATCGTTCGAAACAATTGACTTATTCACAACTTTCCAGGCAGCAAAATCGTTCTCTGTCAGTGGTCTTTTTTCAAGTTTCTGGGCATTCAGAATCAGGCAAGGAAAAAAGAAAAAGGAAAAAAGGAAAAAGCCGGATCGTTTCATGAATTTGATTTCAAAAATGGAATTCAAAGATAATGCTTGCAAGCAGCCGACAAAACGACTGTCAAGAATATAACAGGCAAGACGGGTTTTACCATTAAGTTTAGGAGATAAATATCAAAAAACAGAAAATTCATGAATGGATCACAAACCAAAAATAAAAAAAAAGCGTTAAACTTGTAGTATGACAAATAAATTAGAAGACATATTAAGATTAAGTGTATCAGAGCGTATCATGATGGTCGAAGCAATCTGGGATAGCATTCCAGAGAAAGAAGGAACATTAGAGCTTTCAGATGAAACAAAGAAATTAATTGATGATCGACTTTTAAATCACCTGAATAATCCTAATGAAGGTTCTTCCTGGGAAGAAGTTAAATCCCGTATTAAAACCCAGTTCTAATGCATCAGCTTATTTTTAAACCTGCTGCTGAATTGGATGCATTTGATGCAGCAAATTGGTATAATGAAAGGCGTGATAGTCTTGGTAATGAGTTTTTATTGGCATTAGAGGCTAAAATCAATGGCATTAGACGAAATCCACAACAATATTCGATAATCTACAAGAATATCAGAAGGGCTTTAACCGAACGGTTTCCCTTTGGTGTATTCTTTATTATTGAAAATGAGGTTGTTTACGTTTTAGCGATAATCCACACAAGTCGATCCCCTAAAACCTGGAAGAAAAAGAAATAACTGTCTTCCAAAAAATACACAAACATTACTGCATGGGATTTTCTTCATTTCCCTGTAATTCTTACAAATCCAGCCATTCCTTAAATGCTGCAACTTTATCACGGCTCACAATGATGGGTTCTTCATCCGGTTTCTTCAGTTTGATTTTAAGGCGGCTGTTCGAATAAACAACGATATCAGCAATCGATTGATTATTCAGAATGTATTTCCGGTTAATTCGAAAGAATTTGTGCTCATCAACCATTTCCGAAACACGATCGAGCGAATAATCGATCAGGTAGGTTTTGAAATCAGCAGTACAAAGGAATGTGGCCTTTTCGAGGCTGTAAAAAAAGAGAATATCTTCCACAGGAATGGATTTCAGGTGCTCCCCCACTTTGATCACAAACCGGGATTTGTATTGTTTCCGGAGCATTTCCTTCACTTTATTCAACAGTTCGATGGTAACCTCCGGAACGGGCTGCACTTCCCGAAATGTGGTTCCAAACTTTTGGAAAGCATCCTCCAGTTCGCTGTAAGCAATTGGTTTCAACAAATAATCGATGCTGTTCACCTTGAATGCTTTTACGGCATATTCTTCGTACGCAGTGGTAAAAATCACCGGACAAGGCACTTTAACACGTTCGAAAATTTCGAAGCTCAATCCATCGGCCAGCTGAATATCCATAAAAACCAGATCGGGAGCAGGATTTTTCTGAAACCATTCTGCTGCGCCATTCACAGAATCAATTACACCAAGTACCGAAATTTCGCGATCAAACTTCAGAATTAGTTGCTGAAGCCATTCTGCTGCAGGTTTTTCGTCTTCTATGATGAGTACTTTATACATATTCAATCAGTTAGCAGTGGAATACTTACCCGAAACCGTTCTGAATTGAACGAAATTATCACTTTTCTGTCGGTGAAAAATTCATAACGGTCTCTAATGTTGTTAATTCCGCTTCCGATACCTTCGGATGCGATTTTTTTCTGAAGCCGGTTCTCAACCGTCAAATATTGATCTTCATCTGAAAAAATCCGGATTAGCAAAGGATTCTTATCTGAAATTTCATTGTGTTTGATTGCATTTTCAACCAGCATTTGAACCGACAACGGAATCACTTTGAAGTTCTTTGGAATGACTTCAACCTGTATATCCAGATTAGTTCCGAACCTGATTTTCTGAAGAAAAACGTACGATTCCATGAATTTGAGTTCAGTTTCCAGGTCAACCAGTTCGTGATCCTTTTGGTCTAAAACATACCGATAAACGTCTGAAAGTTTCTTCACAAAATCAATTGCCTTTTCAGGATTGGTGCTGATCAGCGAAGTCAGCGAATTCAGGTTATTGAACAGAAAATGAGGGTTCACCTGACTTTTCAAGGTTTCGTATTGAAGTGCCAATTGTTCACGCTTGAGCTTTTCCTGCTGAACAGCCGCTTCTTTCCAGTTCTTGAAAAACAGGACAGCGTTCGAAAGAACTGATCCGGAAACTATAAAAATGGCAGCTATCTTTAACATGAAGCTTCCCATTTCCCAAAAGTATCGAGATGTAATTTCCTGATGCATCAGTATTCCGGAGAATATAATGGCCAGAACGATGACCAATAAGGAAAAAATTACCGTAGAAATAAACTGAACAACTAACCGTTTTACCGGGTAATGCAACCAGGGTAGTTTTTTGTCGAGAATATTGACCATTACCGCAATCCCAATCGCAAAAGCCCCGCCAACCATAATCGAATTGACTGAACTGTAAAGAATCGTTTGACCGGTAATTTTCTCACCCCGGAATACAATCAACATGATCAAATTTCCCATAGCAGCCAGAAGTAGCATAAATGCAGGAACCTTCCAGATCAATTTTTTATATCGAAGCTGTTTGTCGGTCATAGGTCGTTGAATTTTTAGATTTCCGAATTTACCGAATTAATTTACTGCTTGGGTGTTTCCTGTGCTTTTTTCAGTTCAGCCTCATTGATTTCTTTGCCCCAGTTGGGAGAAATTGCTGTTTTAGGCTTAAAAACAGTAAATTTTTCTGCGGCTGCGAAGTACAATGGTAGTGCTTTGGCAGCACCACCACCATATTCCGGAGGCATGTGGAAAGTCATTGTAGCCCGAAGGTAGTATACACGCGGATTATCAGGATTCAATTCCAATGCTTTGTCGAGCGACTTATTCATTAACGGCATCAGTTCCATGCCGCGGGTCATCGGGTCGACCGTAATGCGCGATGGGTACAAAAAGCCTTGCAGCATATGCAGTTCCGATTCGTTAGGATCAATTGCAAAAGCCTGGTCGAGATACTTTTGCGCCTGATCAAGAAACTGGTCTTTCTTTGCATTTTCAGTTTCCTGAAAACTGATCATGATGTAGGCAAAAGAAGCATAATATAAAGGAAGCCATTCGGTTTTTTCAATGTTTGAAATTCGGTCAAACTGATTGGCAACCTCAACATATTCAGGAATTGATTTAGCTTGAAATAATTTTTCGATCGACTGGCTCATGGCCGTCTGATAGGTTTCGTCAGCAAAACAAATGCTGAACAACGAAACCAATGCGAGGGAAACAATTAACTTTTTCATTTTTTTAGTTTTAGAAGTTGATATTTAGATTGACAATTTTTTCTTTTTAACTTTTCGAGCCCCCTCCAAACCTCCCCCGAAGGGTGAGGCTTAAAAAGCGATGTCCTCATTTTTGGTATTATAATCATCCTCTTGTGTATTAATTATGTTATGGATGTTTCTTTTCTCTTTCCTTTTTCCTACAACATGATTGAGACCAGCAAAATAACCTGCCTGACAAAGGGCGATTTGATCGGAGTTGATTCATAATGACCGGCAGAATCCGGCGTATTCGAAAAATTATATCCGTATACATTATCGAATCCAGCCAGATTATTTACCATCAAATGCAAAACTGACTGCTTTCCGAAGAGTTGCATCAGATAAGTCAAACTCAGACTGATGTCGTTATACGATGGTGTTTTCGCGTTCATAAAACCGGAAAGATTCGGATCGTGATATGGCCGGCTGCTGGCAAACGAATAAGTCACAGCAGCATACGTCCTGATTTTTTCCAAAAAACGTTTGTAAACCAACGACAAATTATGTTCCGACAAATAAGTTGGAACAGCTAATTCCGGATAATCCCTGTAATCGCGCAGGGAATTGATCCAGGAATAGGAAATCCAGTAATCAGTGAGCTTAAAAGTTTCCTTATCCCGCCAGAAAAAGTCAATGCCTTCAGCGTGACCAAAACCAATGTTCGAATAATCGAGCGGATTGGTTGCCAACGGAACGGTATACTTCACCAAATTGAAATACTTTTTCAGATATGTTTCTACCCTGAATGTTTTCAAATCAGTCTGGTATTGCCAGGTCATTACGGCATGTCCAGCTTTTTCAGGACTCAACTGCGGTGCAAATTTTAAGTAATCGTCTTCCGGATTTTGATAAAACTGTCCACAGGCCAGAGATACCTGGCTGTGATTACCAGTTTTATATGCTCCGGAAAACCTTGGAACAAGTGTTGTTTTTTTCAGGAGTGAGCTATTTTCGAGCCTTGCACCCAGGCGGGTTGCCAGTTTTTTGGTGAGCTTGTATTCCACTTCAGCAAATCCGGAAAGTTCATTGTTGGTAAACGGCAGAATGTAATTCCCTCCCATCCTGATTTTTTGATCATACGAATAATTCACCCAATCAACCCCAAGTTTCAGTTCGGTTTGCTCATTGACCGGACGCTGAAAACCTATTTTGCACTGAATCATCCGTTTATCTGTAACAACCTGATCCTGATTAATATCGAATTTCTGGCGATCGAAATTAAAAACTACTCCGGATTTCATCATCAACTTTTCGCCAATCATACTGTTCCAGGTATTGTTCAGAAATACGTTGCCACTATTTACTAAAATATACTGGTTGATACCCGTTTGGGTGTTAGGGTAATTTAAACCACTTGTGCTGGTATTAAACGAGCCGAAAAATTTATACAGACCGGTTTTCCCTGCCTTCTGCCTGTACATCACAGTTCCATCAACACCAGAAGGACTTTTTATCCAATCAACCTGCTGTTTGTTTATTGTATTCGACAATCCGGAAGTTACATAGTCACCACTAAGCGATAAAGAGGCATTTTTCCAGCATTTGATCGTTGATCCCATTACTCCAACAGTCATGATCGAAATGCTCGACTTTTCTTCAGTCTCAATTCCATTGGTTTTCATATCCACAATCGATGACAGAGCCTGCCCATACTCAGCAGAATATGCGCCGGTACTGAAAAGGGTTCCACTGAAAAGCAAGGGAGAAAAACGTCCACGGGTTGGCATATCAGGCATTTTGGACATAAAAGGTGTTGATACCTGCATGCCGTCCATATAGGTTTTTGTTTCATAACCTTCACCTCCCCGAACAAATACACGACCGTCCTCCCCGACTTTCTGAACCCCTGGCAGTGCACCAAGTGCGCCAAAAATATCTCCCTGAGCGCTTGGAGTTGTGGCTACATCGAACATCCGCAGAATTACAGCTTTCTTTTCGTCGCTGGCTTCGAACGCTCCTGCATTAATTACCACTTCATCAATCTGCCCGCCTGATTCCTCCAGAACAATATTCAGGATAAAGCTATTTAAACTGTCTAAATTCAGTTTACGGTTAAATGATTTGTAACCTATGAAGGATGCAGTAAGTTGCTGAATGCCTTTCAGACTGGTTTTAAATTTGAAACAACCCAAACTGTCGGCAGTCGCACCATCATAGGTTCCCTTAAAGAAGACATTTGTTCCGCTTAATGGCATTTTCCTTTGGTCAGTTACTTTTCCTGAAACCTGAACCTGAGCGAAGACGCCGGAAAGCAGCAATTGGAAACTGAATAAAAGGATTAAGTATTTCATGGCATTCCTGTTTTTTCTCCAAAATAACGCCTGTTTCAGGCTGAGAAAAAATAGATATTACCGGATCGTAGTTTCAGGCGGATGAAAAGTAAAATAGAGTGATGAATTGCTTTTGAAGTCGGATTATACTTCCGGTTCAGAAACTTCTTTTTCTTCGGAATGAAAAAATCTGTCGAACAGATTATCCAGAAAATCCCAAATCGATTCGGCATTTTTGGCTATTACAGAAGTTACTCCAAATTGAAGTATTGAACCTAATATTTTCATAAATGGATTGCTTTTGGAGCCTGCCACCATTTTTTTTGTGATATATCCTGAAACGATTGAAATTAAAGTACCGAAAAAATTGGTTTTTAATTCGGCTGAACCGGTAAGGTCTTGCAGGTAACTTATCATCAGATTAACAGGCTTCATACTTTCCATGGTAACCTGCAAATGTTCTTTCAGAATTATTCTTTCTTTGGCTTGCCTGATCTCGAGCAAACGAATAGATTCTTTAAGTGAATTGACTGCATTGATTTTTTTCATGATGCTTCTTCTTCGAGTACTTGTTCGATAATTGAATTATTGACCGGATTTTTTATCAATTGTTTTCTGAAAATACCGAATACTAAGGCAAGAAGCGCATAAAATCCTGAAATTACGAAAAATCCATAGTAAGATTTACCCATGAGTTCACCTATCCACAAAGCCAGGCCAATGTTTAAAATAAGGAAAAACAATACGGCAAAAGTTGCTACAATCAACCAGGAAATCAAATTGGAAATCACATCCGACGATTTATCGAGTGTTTTCAGTTTGACAAGTTCGATGGTAGTTTTGCCGTATTGTTCGACCTTTTCAATTAGCTCCTCAATTAAACCTGTTTGTTGGTTCATGTTAAAGTTTTTCGTAAATAAAGGAATAAATCCGTGTTAATTGGTTGATGCTTTTGCTTTTTCGCCTTTCGATTTGACATCTTCCATCATTTCGTCAGCCTTTGCTTTTACACCATCCATCTTTTTTCCCAATTCATCGACAATTCCATTGAATTTTTCTTTGAACTCGTCGACATAATCCTCGCCTTTTGCAACAATTTTTTTCCTTGTTTCTGTTCCTTTGTCAGGAGCAAACAAAATTCCGATCAATGCACCAGCGGCTACGCCTGCCAATACACCCAATAACACTTTTCCTGAACTCATAATGCAAAATTTTTAATTGTTTATGAATATCAACACCATTCGGAGCTTGATTTATCCAAGCTTGATTGTTCATGCAATATAGTGAAAAACAGCTATAATTCCTAACAAAAATACATCAGATTTGTTCCTGAAAATCCATACGAAATCATTCTGAAAATTGCGGTCTTTCATGAAATAATTATCACTTCCAGAAGAAAAAAGCATAAAAAATCAGCGCCTTAAATAAATAGTTATACATTTGTAACCATTACATAAAATGAATAGTTCGAATGTTGAAATTGAAAATTGACCAGATTGCAGAAAACCTGATTACCATTCACCCACTTTTATACAAAAGTATTTCGAGGCCAATGCGTAACCAGACTTCGATTACTCCCGGCGGAATGTTTGTGTTGGGAAGTCTGAAAAGGCATGGCATACTTTCCATGTCGGACATCGGCAAATGCCTTTCGATGCCAAAACCCCACATCACTGTAATTGTCGACAAACTCATTGAAGAAGGATATGTAGAACGTCAAAGTGATCCAAAAGACCGGAGAATTGTCAACATTCATCTGACCGATAAAGGACTGAAGGATTTCGAAGACATCAAACAGGCAGTCAGTGAAAACTTGAAAAGTAAATTAGTCAAATTGGGTGAAGAAGAGCTGGAGCAATTGTCAGCAGCATCACAGAAAGTTAAGGAAATATTGATTTCAATACTTTCAAAAGAGTAATTGTTGAATTATCCCCGCAAATTTTACAAATCAGAAAGAAATAATCTTATGGAAAACAATCACGTCAAAAAAGAAAAAAACTGGAAAGTATATATTCCCATGGTGCTGGTCATTGTATTAGTAGCTATAGGTGGGATACGATGGTATATTGATTATTCAAAGTACATTAAAACCGATGATGCGCATGTTGAAGCTGACTATGTCGCTGTTAGTTCAAAAATTCTGGGACGAATCAGTCAGGTTTTTGCTGAAGAAGGAGATTCTGTAAAACAAGGCCAATTGATTGTGGTGCTTGACAGTACGGATCTGGTCGCTCAGAAAAATCAGGCGATTGCCGGTAAAATGTTAGCCGAAGCTTCGATTGTTCTGGCTGAGGCAAAATATCAGTACGACCTGCAAAACAACAAGGTTCTGGAAATCATGCTCAGTAAAGCCCAGGAAGATTTTGAACGTGCAAAAGGTCAGTTTAAAGGTGATGTTATTACCAAGGAACAATACGATCACACTAAAAAATCGCATGAAACAGCTCAGGCTCAACTCGAAGCAGCGCGATCTCAGGCAAAAGTTTCAAATACCCAGATTGGAAGCAGCAAGGCAACAGTCGAAAGTGCAGAAGCTCAAATCAATGTTATACGAACACAAATCAACAATACAAAGTTGTTTGCACCATGCAACGGTGTGATTGGCAAACGCTGGTTAATGCCTGGCGATATCGCACAAGCTGGTCAATCCATTTATACCATTGTAAACAATCAGAAACTTTGGGTAAGTATTTTTCTGGAAGAAACCAAAATGGGTAACCTCCATATTGGTCAACCTGTTATTTTCACATTGGATTCCTATCCAGATGTAACTTTTAAGGGAAAAATACTGACTTTAGGTTCCAACACCGCTTCACAATTTTCGCTGATTCCGGCAAATAATGCTTCAGGAAACTTTACGAAAGTGACTCAGCGAATTCAAATTAAGATTTCAATTGATGGAATGGAAGATGGGAAAAGTCTTGCAGACTATCATATCTTATCAGGTATGTCGGCTGTTGTAAAAATCATCCGTAAATAATGCGAAGAATTACTCCGTCACATTTACTGCGCAAAAAACTGAGAAACCGAAGTTCCGGGTTTCATCCTCAGCACGACCGATACAAATGGTTTGTATTGGCAAATATTATGCTTGGCACATTCATGGCGGTTCTCGACAGCACCATCGTAAACGTCGGATTACCCAAGATAATGGCATCATTTGGTGTAGGTATCGACAAAATTGAATGGGTCATCACTGCCTATATGCTTTCGATGGCTGTGATGCTCCCAACATCGGGATGGCTGGCTGATAAATTTGGTTATAAACGAATGTACTTCTTAGGTTTGCTCTTGTTTACTGCGGGATCCATGTTGTGCGGAATGTCAAACGATGAAAATACCCTAATCCTGTCACGCGTTGTGCAAGGATTGGGTGCAGGAACCATTCAGCCACTTGGTATGGCAATCATTACCCGGGAGTTTCCGCCTAAAGAAAGAGGAATGGCATTGGGTTTCTGGGCAATTGCTGCTGCTGCGTCCGTTTCATTTGGACCATTAATCGGAGGTTATCTGGTTGATAACTTTAGCTGGCAACTCATTTTCGACGTCAATATTCCTTTCGGAATTGCTGCAATGGTCTTTACGATTGTTATTCAGAAAGAATATATTAACCGCTTAGTTGGGAAATTCGATCTCATCGGGTTTATTTCGGTGGTCATTTTTCTTCCGGTGCTGCTTTATGCCTTATCGGAAGGAAGTGCATCAAGTAACTCTGCAGGCTGGAGTGCACCTTACGTTTTGGTTTGTTTCGCTATTTCAACCATTGCACTTGCAGTATTTATCACCCGGGAGCTGACAATCAAACATCCGCTGATTGATCTGCGGCTTCTGGGAAACTACAATTTCGGAATGGGGAATCTTGTCATGATTATTTTCAGCATGGGTATGTTCGGAAGTACTTTTCTGCTGCCGCTCTACCTTCAGAATTCGATGGGATACACGGCGGTTCAGGCAGGATCAGTTTTCCTTCCGGTAGGCATTATTCAGGGAATGATGTCGCCCATCGCCGGAAAAATTTCTGATAAATTAAGTCCGAAAATACCGATGATCGTTGGAGTAATTGTTTTAGGATTCAGCTTTGTACTGAATTCGCAACTCTCTTACCTCTCGGAACATAACTTTATAATGACGACTCTCTATCTGCGCGGATTTGCGATGGGAATTATTTTTACTCCGCTAAGCAATCTTTCATTGCTAACCATGCCTCGTGAAAAAATGGCACAGGCCTCTGGTATTTCCAATACGGTCAGGCAGTTGGGAGGTAGTTTGGGAGTAGCAATTTTCACCACCATGTTGACTACACGGATCAACTTCCATATGCAGATGTTCGGTTCCGCAATTCAGGCAGGTTCGCAGGAGTTTAAGAATACAGCTTCAAATCTGGCCATTTTTGCTCAGCAGCATGTTGGCAGCAATATGGCAACAGCCGTTCAGCAAAGTAAATACATGATCATGTCGCACGTTTCCAAACAAGCTTACATTGCCGGAATCGACGATGATTTCTGGATGGCAGCAATAATAACCTTCGTGGGACTGATCCCAGTAATCATTATGAAAACAAAAAATAAACAATCACCCGTTAAAGCATAATGCTATGATTCAGAAAATATACAGATACCTATTCTTTTTGCTTCCGGCCTTTGGATTTATGTTGGTTGGAACAGCTAATGGTCAGACACTATCGACGGATTCACTTTCTCTGAATTCAATCATTAGCGAAGTGGTTCAAAATCATCCGCTGGTGAGAAAAGCCATGGAAGATCTGAATAATGCGGATGCAAAAATCGGTCTGGCACAATCTGCCAATCTGCCTAATGTAGATATCGAATCCTCGTATTCGAGAATTGGTCCGGTTCCGGAAATCACAATTCCAGACATGGGATCATTCAGTTTTGTACCACACGACAATTACTCGGCTTCACTGAATGCCAACAAGATGCTATACGATTTTGGTAAAACTGAAAAAAGTATTTTGCTTGAAAAACAAGGCAAAGTGATCTCCGTCAAAACCATCGAACAGGTAAAACAGAAATTATCGCAAGCTGTGATCAGCAATTATTTCGCTCTGGTTTTCTTTCAGGAAGCCGTGAAAATTAAAGACGAAGAATTAGTGACGCTAAACGAACATTTGCATTTTGTGCAGAAAAAGCTGGAATCTGGTTCGGCTACCAATTATGAGATACTGACCACACAAGTTCGTATTTCTGCCATTGAAAACCAGAAAACCGACTTGATTACCGCCAAACAAATGCAAATGACTCAACTCAATTCGTTGCTTGGTAAACCAGAGTCCAAAACACTGCACGTAAAAAACAAAATGGGATTTCCGGTTCCTGAAATACAAACTGATACTCTGATTGCAGCAGCCCTTATAAACCGTGATGAGATGAAACTTGCAGGTGAGAAAACCACTCTGGCCAACTTGCGGTACAAGCTCACGAACGCGCAAAATAACGCAGTTTTCTCTGCATTTCTTTCAGGTGGAATTAAAAATGGATACACGCCATACTTGTATGATCCGAAAGCAAATTTTGTTGCGGGACTTGGCCTGAAGGTTCCGTTATTTGATGGTTACCGGAAGAAATACAATCTGGTTCAGGCACAATCGTCCATAGAGTCAATCAACCAGGACACAGAAATTGCCCGTAGAACGATTGTGGATGAAGTTATTGAGGCAGAAGCCAATTTAGGTGCATCGAAGAAAAAGGTTACTGAATCGGAATTACAACTCAAACAGGCAATGCAGGCATATGATTTGGCAAAGGTCAAATTTGATTCGGGAGTAATTACCAATCTTGAGCTCATCGATAATTCGAATTCGATTTCGCTAAGCAAGTTGATGTTGCTCAAGTCAAAAATTGATCATACAGTAAACATTTACAAGCTCCGCTATGCCATTGGAGAAAGGCTGTATTAAAAAAAAACACCCCTGTAGTTATACTAAAAGCTGAAGAAAATTAGTTTTATATGAGATTGAATTTTGATCATTCATAAAAAAGCTATCGGTTCTCTGAACTAATCAATCAATTCCCGGTAGAACCTTTCCAGGGCAGATTTTTCTGCCCTGGTTTATTTTTTTACAGGAAAGTAGAAAAAGAAAAAAGATAGCGTTTGAACCTAATTTTTGCGACTAAGCTCTCTATTCTGTTTCCTCTTTTCTTTTTTCCTGAAATTATCTGACTGCGTTCAGCCAGGCTTCAGCCATGAGCGAAGCGCCAGCCATCGAAGGATGGACTCCATCGCCTGTCCAGTATTTACCGGGAGCATATTTTTGTGCTTCATCAAAGATTGCCTGAAATGGAATAAAGATGGCTTCAGATTCGAGGGCCAGTCTTTTTGCTGAAAGACGATAACCATCGAATGCAGGATACCATTTTTCATTCACTGCCGAACACCCTAAAACCGCAAAAGGCTCACAAATAACCAGTTTCACATCGGGAAGTATCTTTTTAGTCAAGGTCAGCAGCTGATGGTAGTCATTTTCATATTTTTCGACTGTTCCATCATACTTACCATCCAAGGTATGCCAGAAATCATTAACACCAACAAGAATACTGATTATCCGGGGTTTCAATTCAAAACAGTCTTTCTGCCAGCGGTCGGCCAACTGAAAAACTTTATTGCCGCTTATTCCGCGATTGTAAATTACCGGTTGAACAGACGCTATGGTATTCAGCAAATTGGCTGCAGCATGGAATGCATAACCCGATCCGAATGATCCTGGTGAATTGGCTTGCTGATTGACTTTATCGCGCCCGGCGTCAGTAATGGAATCACCCTGAAAAAGAATAACTTCTCCTGTTTTCAGAGAAGATAAAATACCCTTTTGCTTTTTTTCTGCGGAACCCACAGTAGCTGAAAGGATTGCCGGAATGGCTGCTAATCCGATGGTTCCGACGACAGCTTTACCAAAAAAAATACGTCGATTCATGGTAATTGGTTAATTTTTAGTAATCAATGTAAAGATTCCAAAACAGATTATTCTTCAACCCGCAACATAAGCTCCAGACACATGCGGCTGTTGTGGTACGGGCATTTCCAAAAGCCGGCTTTATCGCCATTTGTGTTGGCTATTCCTTCGTCAGATATACTCCAAAACCACTCCCCGCCTGCCCGGTCAATCAGATTTTCCGAAATGTATTTCCAGCATTTTAACGCTTTATTAAGCCATTCCTGATTATTGGTCAATTCATAGGCATTCAGGAATCCAACCACAGCTTCAGACTGAACCCACCAATGCCGGTCGGTTTCCAGATGACCTTTATCCAATTCATAGACCATACTTCCATCAGACTGCAATCCTTCACATGAAGCAAACGCAATTTTGATACAGATTTCCTGAACCTCAGTCAACAATTCCTGATCGCCCAGCACACGGGCAGCTTCATCAATCAGCCACGAAGCTTCAACATCGTGACCATAGGAAACGATGGTAGATTTTGTATTCCAGTTTTCATCAAAAAACAAATCCAAATGGAATGTCTTTTGATTGACAATCTTTTTTGTAAAAATCAGAATCAGATTTCGAAGTTGCTTTTTTAATTCCTCGTCTTTCCAAACCCGATAAAGATTGGTATAGGCTTCCAGAATATGCAGATGCGTATTCATAGTTTTTTTCTCATTCTCATCTTTCTCGCTCAGACGAAGGTCCTCCAGCAAAACCCAGTCGCGGCTGTAGGCTTCAAAATAGCCATTCAATTCCGAATCAAAACTGCGCATTTCAATCATCCGGAAAAGCTCAATGGCTGTCTGAAGGCTCGATTCATCGCCCGAAGCCCGGTAATGTTCGGTAAAAGCATAAATAAAAAATGCCTGCGAATAAATCTGTTTCTTGGTATCAACTGGTTTTCCATCGAAAGAAACGGTCCAATAGGTTCCACCGAAACTGGTATCCAGAAAATGATCCAGAATATAGGCTTTGGCTCGGTTTGCCATTTCAAGATAAACCGGATTTTTCTCCAGAAGGTAAGCTGACGAGAATGACCAAAGTATGCGCGCATTCAGGATTCCGCCCTTATCAGCCTCCGGAATGAGCTGACCATCGCCTTTAATTTGACCATAGAAACCTCCACGCTCATCATCCTTCATCTTTTCTGACCAGAAAGGAAGAATATTTTGCGTCAACTCTGCTCTAACTTGCTGTTTGAGTTCCAAAAGATTGTAATTCATATCGTCTACTTATTCCTTTTCAGATTAAGTTGTTCCGAATTTTCCATTACTTTTTTATCGGATAGCGGATAGAATAACATCCCCACAAAAGCCAACACACAGCATACTGCCGGCATCAAACTGATCATGATGTGCTCGCCAAAAATAGTTTCCGAACTTTGCTGCACCGCGTTTGGCATATAATGAAACACCGCCAGAATCCATCCACTCATGGCAGAGCCAAATGCCCAGCCCAGTTTTTGCGACATGGAAGAAGATGAGAAAATCAAGCCGGTTGCGCGGCGTCCGGTAAGTATTTCCTGATGGTCCACAATGTCGGCAAACATCGACCAGAGTAATGGCAAAACATATCCGGCGAAAATGGAGATCATGAATTGGAAAATTAGAATCCAGGTAATATCGTTCGGTATGAAATAGAAACCTGTGCTTAATATTCCGGCAACTAACATGGCAATCATATAAGTTCTTTTCTTACCGTATTTTCTTGAAATAGAAGGCGCAGCCATTACTCCAATCAAGTTGGCAGCCTGACCAACAAGGAAGTAAATGGTCGTCATATCCCAATTCGTTCCTGCCATCCTAAAGTTTACTTTCACATAATCTCTGAAAAAGTAGATAGCAACACTATCACGAACTGCATTGAAAAGCAAAGCCGCAAGACCTGTTGCAACCAAAATCCACCATGGAGAATTGTGAAATAAGTTTTTTAGATCCTGCTTTATCGAAACATTTTCTTCGCTCTCTATTTGGGTTACCCGTTCTTTTGTCCAACTGAAACAAAGTAAAAACAGAATCACGCAAATCATTCCTATCGCGCCAACACCCATCACCCATCCAGCAGGAGAGGTGCTTATGGAAGATTCAGCAGTTTTCGCTGCCTGCGCTATAGTATGGTTTCCAAATGTTTTGGAAAAAAAATCAATCAGCGGTTGCAGTAACATGAAAGTCACAAAACTGCCAATGAAAGCAAATGACATACGGTAAGATGAAAGCGAATTTCTGTCAGTCGGATCGGAAGTTATAGCCCCGAGTAAGGATGCATAAGGTACATTGATCATTGAATACACGATCATCATCAGGGAGTAGGTAACGTATGCATAAATTAATTTCCCGGTTTGACCGAAATCAGGAGCAAAGAAGGTGATGGCTCCCATCACTGCAAACGGAATTGCAAACCATAACAAGTATGGGCGGTATTTGCCATAGCGACTTTTGGTACGGTCGCTGATTATTCCAACAAAAACATCGAAGAACGAATCCCACAAACGGGCAACCAGAAACATGGTTCCGGCAGCAGCAGCGGTAATACCGAGAACATCGGTATAAAAAAACAAGGAATACATTCCGAAAATCTTCCAAAACATGGATGAAGCTGCATCGCCGAATCCATAACCGATTTTCTCTTTCAGACTGATTTTTTCAGAAGCCATAGTATAAGTTTAGTTTTAGTTAGGTTTTAAATATCCAAGTTCCAGGTTTCAAGTTTCAGGTTTCAAGTTAAAAGAGCAAACTTTGAACCTTAAACTTTGAACTTGAAACTATTTCTTTCGGAGTATTTCGAGGTTTTTGGCAATCTGTGCTTTCAAAGTTTCGACCGATGCAGCAGAACGATAGCCATCGGCAGGCGAATTCAGGCAATAGTCAACCAGCTTTTCAACCGTCGAAGTGGCCACATGCATCCGGGTGTCAGATGAAGCGTAATAGATGAATACTTTTCCGTCTTCATCAGCAATCCAGCCGTTGGTAAACAAAACGTTCGAAACATCTCCAATGCGTTCTTCGCCAATTGGGCCCATCAAATGTCCGGCTGGCTCAGCAATCAGTTTCGAAGGATCCAATAAATCGGTCATGTATAAATAAATCACATAGCGCAAACCGGCAGCGCAACCGCGTACTCCGTGTGCAAGGTGCAGCCAGCCTTTGTCCGTTTTAATCGGATGCGGACCTTCACCATTCTTCACTTCCTTGATGGTATGATAATAACGGAAATTGATGATTTTTTCTTCTTTCACTTCGGCATTGGTCATGTCGTCGATCAGCGCCCAGCCAATACCGCCACCACTTCCGGCATCGATAAAACCATCCTGAGGGCGGGTGTACAAAGCATATTTTCCATCCACAAATTCGTTGTGAAGAACTACATTTCGCTGTTGACTTTTGGTTTTTAAATCCGGAAGACGCTCCCAGGTTAAAAGATCTTTGGTACGAACAATTCCTGCAGCTGCCACTGCCGATGATAAATCGCCCGGAGCAGCATTCGGGTCTTTGCGTTCGGAGCAGAAAACACCGTAAATCCAGCCGTCTTCGTGCGCTGTTAAACGCATATCATATACATTAGTATCTGGTATTTCGGTTTCAGGAATAGTAACCGGAAAATCCCAGAAGCGGAAATTATCCACTCCGTTAGGGCTTTCGGCAATGGCGAAAAAAGATTTCCGGTCGACGCCTTCCACTCGTACCACGAGGATGTATTTGCCGTTCCACTTCATTGCTCCTGAATTCATGGTGGCATTCATGCCAATACGTTCCATCAGGAATGGATTCGTTTTTTCGTCCAGATCGTAACGCCAAATCACCGGTGTATGAGCATTGGTCAAAACAGGGTTTTTATACCGGTCGAAAATCCCGTTACCATCTTTAACCTTCTTATTTTTAGCTGATAAAAGTACTTCTTGCTGATCAAAAAGCTTATTGACTTTCTTTTCGAATTTCGTTTTCATAAGATTTGTATTTTGTAACAATTTATATGATGATTGGTATTGCAATTCATGTGAGGATATATATTACAAAATAAACCTAAAAATACGATGATTGATCCATACTATTCGAATAAAATGCGATACTATCCGGTCAATTTATAAAATAAATTGACCATGAATTTTCTGTCAAAGCCATATACAATTCGCCAACAGACAATCAAAAATGAATATTCAACTAAATATGAGCTATTTAATTGAACCAAAATCGAATATGTTTTCACAACACTCCATAAAACTGGGAATTCGAAAATTTTCACTCCAATGATTGAATAAAACTGTTTTCTGGATTTATTTAAAAAACAAAAAAAGTGTCCGTTTCCGGACACTTTTTCTTTTGAGCGGGAGACGAGATTCAAACTCGCGACCCTTAGCTTGGAAGGCTAATGCTC
>JBAWZG010000043.1:0-23187 GCA_037143155.1 Bacteroidia bacterium | reverse complement strand
CAATAGCTATTGACCATTGCCAACCATAGAGCAAAATCCGGATGAGTAGAATTAGATGATTTTAAAAATAGAATATCCTGAAATATAAAACTACTAATTTAAATAGAAAAACTATTTAAATTAGTTTGTAAACTAAATAATATAGTTGCATTTGTTCAAGCAAATTTTGAATAATGAAACATCTGACTAATCGGGAAGAAGAAATCATGGAAATCTTTTGGGAAAAAGGTTCCATGTATGTAAATGACGTGATTGAACTGCTGAAAGGCACGAAACCGCATTACAACACCATTTCGACCATTGTTCGCGGGCTGGAGGAAAAAGGTTTTGTGGGGCACAAACAATATGGAAATACCTATCTGTATTTTGCGGTGATCTCCCGCGAGGAGTTCAGCAAAAACTCCATCAAAAATCTGGTGAGCAAGTATTTCAATACCTCTTATGCTTCGGTGGTTTCCATGTTTGTGGAAGAACAGAAAATTACACCCGAAGAAATTCAGGAATTGATTCGTCAGGTTGAATCCCGTAAAAAATCCGAAAATGAATAGCTTGCTCCTGTTTCTGGTAAAATCGACACTGATCCTAAGTTTGTTGTATCTGGCTTTCAGTGTGCTGATGCGGAAAGAGACTTTCTTTCAACTCAACAGGATGGTACTGTTAGTGCTGGTATTCAGCTCATTGCTTATACCAATCCTATCTATTCCACAACCGATTCATGCAAGGATTCCGGTTAAATTGGAACCTATTTTTCAGGTCAATCCAATGGTTGAAGAACCTGTTTCGACGACAGAAATCATGGCAATCATTCAATCGGCAGTGCCAGCTCCGGAAACTAAGCAACCTGTTTTGATACCCATTCGGACAATAGTAATTTTCGTCTACCTTACAGGTGTTCTCGTGTCATTTCTGATGTTCGTTTACAGCATCGGTTCAGTTTTGCTGTTGTTCCGCAAAGCACGAAAGACTGAACTAAACGGAATTCGCGTCCGGATTGTAGATCAGGATATTCCGGCTTTTTCGTTTGGCTGGAACATCCTGGTTTCGCAACACGATTTCGACACCAGTTACGAAGCGATTATTACCCACGAACAGTCGCACATCAGGCTCGGGCATTTTTACGACCTGATGCTGATGGAACTGGTCAAGATCATTTTCTGGTTTAATCCGCTGGTTTACCGCATGGTGAACGACCTGAAAGAAATTCACGAGTTTCAGGCCGACGACCATACCCTTCATTCAGGCATCGATGCAACACAATATCAAATTCTCATTATTCAAAAATGTGTCGGACATCAAAAGTTCGCACTTGCAAACAGTTTTAATCATTGTCAAATTAAAAATCGTATTACTATGATGAACAAACAAAAATCCAGTAAAGCGGGTCTTTGGAAGGTGGCGACCTTTCTTCCCCTGCTTGCCCTGTTGCTGATGGCTTTCGGCAAAACAGGCGAAAATGTACAAAAGAACAGTCCACCCGAAAGGGAGATGCTAAATCAAGAAAAAACAATTGTTATTGAATCAGCAACGCAGGACAGGGATTCCATTTATTCAACTCCTGAGGTAATGCCGCAGTTCCCCGGAGGAGAAGAGGCACTGAGAAAATTTATCAATGAAAACGCCTTATACACCGAGACTGATCTTAAAGTATATAAACAAAAGAAGATGAAGGTGCATGTAGCAGAAGGATTTGTTGCCTTTATTATCAATTCCCAGGGGAAAGTTATCAAAATGAATCTTGTCAAAAGTATTACTCCTGGATTAGATTCCGCGATATTAAGAGCTATACGATTAATACCTGATTGGATTCCCGCAAAAGACAAAGGAAAAACTGTGAGTTCATCCTATATTTTACCAATGAATAATTTTATTGTTTTTAGGGAATATTAAAACGACTGCCAAGCAACCTTATACTCAATCAAATGAGAAGATTTACAGTGGACTCTTGGAGAACAATATGGAAAACCTTCATGTGTTTCTTATAGTACGTCGTAAAATTTTGTCATACAATAATAAAAAACTGCCGGCTTTGGTGCGTCTCCATTGCCGGCAGCTTTAATCATTGTCAAAATGAGTTGTATTGCTACAACGGTTCAAAGTTAAAAATAAAACCGAAGAAGCAATCTGTATTTAAATTTGCATAAGTTTCGAAATTGGTAAGTACCAAAATTGAACTTAGTTGAAACTACTTTTTATTAAGCAGATCCTTAGCTTTTACCTTAACAATCTTTCCATCGCGTGTAAAAACAAGTTCTGAATTATCTTTCTGTTTAGCAATTAAAAGTCTTTCGTATGCTAAATCAATGCCTTTTATTATTTTATTCCTGATCTCTTTAACTTTGTCTGTATTCATAATCCTATGATTTGCTTATAAATATCTCGTGTATAAATTTCAATTTCTTTATTCTGAAACCCTTCAGCAATTAATACCGAAGGATGTTCAGAGTTGTCAAAAATCATCCAATAATCGCAAATTGGCAAATATATTTTCGAAAGATTTTCAATTCCTGATCGGTACCTCCTGTGAATAGTTTCTTCCGGAATATTATGTCCGCCTGCCAGCACCCTTGTTTTTACACGTTCAATCGCTAATTCTATCGAGCTGAGCCAAAAATATACTAAAGTCACAAAATATCCTTGCGATTGGGCTTCTTTGATTAAATGGCTATAAGATCTGGCCGACAAGGTTGTTTCAAAAGCAAAGTCTTCGTTCTGTTTCATCAAATCATTGATCCTGCTCAACATGATCCTGCCAGCTTCAATTGCAACTTTGTCTGGTTGAAATGGAGATAACCCTTTCGCAATTTCATCGGCATTCACAAACTCTTTGCAATCAAGCATATCAGGCAATACTGAATATGATGCAGTTGTCTTTCCTGCTCCATTACATCCTGAAATGATATATAAGTTTGGCATAAAATCTTTTCAACAAAGGTATTTCATTTTTCATACATTCTTTCTATGTGATGCCAAAACATCCGAAACCCTTGCTACTCTGGATATGCCAGGCTCATTGGAATATGCATAAAATCTCGCACCCGCAGTTGCTGATTTGCAAACAGCGCCCTTTAATCCAATAAATCTGATCTGCATGCAGGACTTATTAGCAAAGTGATTTATAGACCCAACAGATAACATAAATTCTTAACTTTACCGACGAAAATCCGAACTAAAAATCATTTAAACTTGAAAATTAAAACCTTTACTATTATTGTTTTGCTGTGTCTTTTTTCTATCTCAATTTTCTCGTCATGCCAAAAGGATGATCCTAAAGAATTTGGGGTTTACGATTTTAATTATTCTGTAGGAACAGTATATAAAGCTTCCAGCGATGGTTTTGTTGTGGTAAACGTTATTTCATCAGTGGGTTCAGAGTTTCAAGCTTCACTATTTTCCGATGTCAATGCTGATCCATTTACTTTAATAGCAAGTGTAGTATGGAGTGGTGGATCAATGACAGCACCAATTAAAAAAGGCGAATATTGGAAAGTAACTCATAACAACGTGAATGTTGATCAGCTAAAAATTACCATTGGCTGGATGCCGGTTAACTGAAAATTCGGAAGAATAATCTCCAACCTGTGTGCCTGTGGATATTCAAAAACCAGCAACTGTCAGGCAGATTTGCATGGCTTTTTAACGTGCGATTTACAAACCCGACGAATAATATAAGATTTCCAAATTTTGCCATTGGGAAACCGCTGATGCTGAATTGGCTATCAACAACCTTTATACAAGGATTTATAATCGTGATTACCAACAAATAATCAAAAATTACTAAACTATACGACTTTTAAGGTTTCGAAACGAATTTCAGTGAAGTAGATTATAAATTAGGCAAGTAATTAGTTATAAAAGCTTTCAGTGAGCAAATCCGGATACGTTCTTTGAAAACATAATCATCAGAAGATGGAGTAATGACATAGTTCATCGGAGCATTCAAATCATCAAATGCCAGATAGTTACCTTTACTTAATTGTGGCGAGTTGGAATATTTGATTTCGGCAGTGGCAATTACGACCAAGCCTTTGGTAAAAACCAGATCAACTTCAGAGCCATGGTGGGTGCGATAGAAATGAAGTTCGATACCACTATTTTTTAATGCTAACAGTTGATTGATCACAAACGATTCCCATGAACTTCCGACGATAGGATTTCCCGATAAACCATTCAAATCTGTTACCCCGATTAAATGATGCAAAATGCCGGTATCAGTGAGGTAAATTTTCGGGGATTTAACCAATCGCTTGGACATTTTCCATGTAAATGGGTGAAGGCTTTTCAATAGAAATGCTTCTTCGAGAAAGTCAATATATCGCTTGACAGTTGGCATGCTAATATCCAGAGAATTGCCTAAAGTAGTCGAATTTAAAAGTTGTCCGTTTAAATGAGCCGTCATTGTCCACAAATTGCGGATAATTTTGGGCGAAGCATTTAATCCCAGTTGCAACAAATCACGGTTCAGATAGGTGCTGATGAAGTTTTCCATCCATCGGCGGGCTATATCGCCATTTTGGGCAAACAGTGCAGTCGGGAAGCCACCTTTGACCCACAAATCATTTTGAGAAATGGTAGCAGGAATCTCAGTTATATCAAATGGATGTAATTGGTGATAGGCAATCCGCCCGGCTAAAGATTCAGACGAATGCCTGATCAACTCCGGAGATGCTGAGCCTAAAAGCAAAAATTGCCCCGGTTCGCGGGTTCGATCAACCAATGCCCGCAATAAAGGGTATAGTTCTTTTTTATTCTGAACCTCGTCAATGACAATCAACTTCTCTGAATGCTGAGATAGAAACAACTCTGCATCATTAAGTTTGAACAAATCTGATTGAAGTTCCAGATCAAGATATAGTGATGGCTTCGCCAATTCAGATAGTATCTGTTTTGCCAATGTAGTTTTACCTACCTGTCGTGGTCCAATAATGGCAACAACTGGAAAAAAACTCAGAGAATCCTTTATTTCAGTCGATATTCTTCTGTTGATCATGATTTTATAGAATCAATTCCTAATATTGATTTTAATATTTCACGCCAAATATACAATTTTATCCGTGAAATATTAAAATGCAATTTTAAATATTCACGGATTAATAGACAAAGCCACATAAAATGATCTACTGTCTCCAAATTTTTAGAGACCCTTTGATTAAAAAACCGGTAATTGGGAAGCAAATGATGAAAAATTCAAGCCCTTTTCCAAACAGCCACAGCCAGGAAAATCCAACCCAAAACAAAAGATACTCCACCGATTGGTGTAATCGCGCCAATAACTTTTATCCCTGTCAAAGCAAGGACGTATAAACTTCCGGAGAACAAGAGAATTCCCAGGGTAAGGAGTAGTCCAGATCTTTTGAGCCATTTTGAATCGATATGAAACCCGATTAATCCAATGATCAGCAAACCTATTGCATGATAAAACTGGTATTCGACACCGGTTTTATAAACTGTAAGCATTTCGGGAGCAAGACTATTTTTCAACGTGTGAGCGCCAAATGCGCCAAGCAGAACAGCCAATGCCATAAAAATTGTTCCTGCTGCAAGAATATTCCGGTTGCTCATTTTCTAGTATATTTGAACCACATAGAACACATAGTTTAAATTTTTCTATATGCGCTATGTGGTTTGATTTATCTGGCAATCTCGAAACTAATCCAATTTATGGATCACCAGTCCTGACCTTAATTTTGGTTCGAACCAGGTTGTTTTTGGAGGCATGATGTTGCCTGAATCGGCAATATTGATCAGTTGTTGCATCGAAACCGGATATAGTGCAAAAGCAACTTTCATATCGCCGCCATCCACGCGTTTCTTCAATTCGCCCAAACCACGGATTCCGCCTACAAAGTCTATGCGGGTTGAAGTCCGAAGATCGGCAACACCGAGAATCTGATCCAAAACCAGATTAGATAAAATGGTCACATCCAAGACTCCAATCGGATCATTATCGTTGAAAGTTCCGGGTTTGGCATTCAGTTTATACCAATTTCCGGAGAGGTACATGCTAAATTCGTGCAGTTTGGCGGGTTTGTAGATTTCTGTTCCGGCTAATGTTACCTCAAATTTTTGAGCCAGCTTGTTGAGCAATTCAGCTTCGGTCAAACCATTTAAATCTTTTACAGTGCGGTTATAGTCAATGATTTGCAACTGATTATCCGGAAAATGGACAGCCATAAAAAAATTGTATTCTTCGTCTCCGGTATGATTCGGGTTTTGGCTTTGCTTTTCCAGACCAATTCGTGCAGCTGCTGCTGTACGGTGGTGTCCGTCGGCTACATAGGTGGCAGGTACTTTGGTGGTAAAAAGTTCTTCAATTTTCTGGTTGGTAGCTGCAACGTTGATGGCCCAGAAATGGTGACCAAATCCGTCTTCGGCTACAAAATCGTAATCAGCTTTCTGGTTTTTCACAATCGACTCAACAATCGCATCAATTTCAGGAACGGCACGATACGAAAAGAATACCGGTTCGATGTTGGCATTCAGATAACGTGTCAGAATCATTCGGTCTTCTTCCTTGTCCGGACGGGTCAGTTCGTGCTTTTTGATGACTCCCCGATTGTAATCTTCGCATGATGCTGAACCGACAATTCCGTATTGCGTGCGTCCATTCATGGTTTGCGCATAAATATAGTATTTGGCAACTTCATCCTGTTTCAACCAACCTTCAGCCTGAAATTTTTCAAAATTCTCAACCGATTTCAGGTATATTGTTTCAGAATGAACGTCAGTTCCTTCCGGACAATCGATCTCGGCGCGGGTGATGTGAAGCAATGAACATGATTTTCCTTCGGCCATTTGAGCTGCTTCGGCGCTGTTCATAACATCGTAAGGCAAACAGGCCAGATCGCTGGCGATTGACTGTGGAGGACGAAGTCCTTTAAATGGTTTTACGATAGCCATAAATATCAATTTTTAAAGGTTTACTTTCTTCGGTATTTGTTGATAAAACTGTAAACATAACTTCTGACAACAATTTTTCTGCCATCCTGAAGGTTTGATTGCCTGATCCATGGAGTCAGTAAAAGCGCTATTCCGGCGATCAGAATTGCTTTAACCGGATTCATATGCATGGAAAAAATCCAAACAAATATATAGATCAAATCAAAAATGATCAAAAATATCATAAAATTGAAGAATACTATTTTGTACTTATTTTTCATTTGAAATTTGAATTTACAACACTGATTAAGAAATACTTAATCAATGTCTATATTGTATTTTACGAGCAGCCCGGCAATTCCCGAATAGGAAAATTTTGCTTTTCGAATTCTGTTTGCCTCCGGATCTATTGAGTAATTTACTGCTGTCCGGAAATCAGTTTTTTCAAGAATGGTGCGTTGAAAAACGGTCAAAAATAAATCACAATTCTCAAAAACAGCCATCGACAAGTCGCTTGCCGAAAAGTCAACTTCTTTCAGCGAACAATCGGTAAACTTAGTTTTCTTCATCTTCTTTTCAGTAAACGACGAATAATCAAGTGTGCATTTTTGAAAGCTGACCGAAAACAAGAAATCAGAACAATCGTCAAAACCAATCCCAATTAACTTGCAACCAACAAAGTGAACCTCCTTCATACCGGTTCCTACAAATCTGGCCATTGAAAAATTACAGCCTTCAAATTTACAGTTCAGTATTTCGCTCTCGTAAAAATCGGCATTCGAAAAATCACAATTCACGAAAATACAGCTTTCAAATTCGGTTTGCACAAGCTTTTGCCCGCTGTAGCTGATCGATGTAAATGTCTTTCCCTCAATCCAATTATTAATCATCCAAAGGCCAGTTAAATTATTTATTTACCCGGTAAGTCTGATCGCCATCCTTGAAAAATGCCACAATTTGTTCAGAAGCAGCTACTCCGGCATTCACATTGGCCTCAGAAGTTTCAGCACCTTGTTTTTTAGGTGTCGAATAGTAGCGAATTTCATATTTGCCTGCTAATTCTTCGTGACACGATGGTGCAATGTCGCTGATGTATTTAAAATCAGGACGCATTTCAAATACTTTTTTCAGGCCATCTTCATCAATTACTTCTTTCCGTGCTGTATTGATCAAAGTCGCACCTTTTGGCATTTTGCTCATCAGTTCGAAGTTGACCGATTTCTTTGTTTTTTCGTTTACAGGAATATGCAGGGATAAGTAATCACTCATACCAAATAATTCACCGACCGACTGAACCACCTTAATTTCATAAGGTTCCATGCTAACCTTGGTAATACATGGATCAAGTGCAACGACCTTCATGCCCAATCCCTGAGCAATTCGTGCTACTCGGCGACCGATGTTGCCACAGCCATATACGCCAACGGTCTTTCCTTTCAATTCGGAGCCTGAGCCACCCTTGAAATTGCCACGGGCCATAAAAATCATCATGCCAATCGCTAATTCGGCCACTGCATTTGAGTTCTGCCCCGGAGTATTCATCGCAACAATTCCCCGTTCGGTACAGGCAGCCAAATCCAGATTATCAAATCCGGAACCGGCCCTGACCACAACCTGCAATTCCAATGCAGCATCGATTACCTGGCGGTCAACCACATCACTTCTCACTATGAGACCATGAACATCTTTTACTGCTTCGAGTAAATCTGACTTCGAAGTGTATTTCTCAAGTCGGCGAACTTCATAACCTGCATTTGCAAGTATTTCGATAATTTGTTGAACCGCGGATGAAGCAAACGGTTTCTCGGTAGCAATTAATACTCGTTTCATAGATCGTATATTCTAAAAAAAGAAAAGCAGAATGTGGGTTCTGCTTTTCTTTTCGTTTTATTAAAGCTTGGTTTTTTCAAATGCTTTCATGGCGTCAACCAATGCAATTACGCTTTCTTTTGGAAGCGCATTGTATGTTGAAGCACGATATCCACCTACCGAACGGTGACCTTCGAGGCCCAACATTCCCAATGATTTGGCATAGGTAAGGAATTCAGGTTCCCATGCTTTGTATTCGTCGTTCATCACGAAGCAAATATTCATTATCGAACGATCGTTTACATCCGGGACATTTCCCTTAAACAACTTATTGCGGTCAATCTCATCATAAAGAATTCCGGCTTTTTCGATGTTCATTTTTTCCATCACTTTCACTCCGCCTAATTCTTTCAACCATTTCAAGGTTTGAAGAGCGGCAAAAATCGGAACTACCGGAGGTGTATTAAACATCGATTCGTTTTCGATATGAGTTCGGTAATCAAGCATCGTAGGAATTTTACGGCTAACTTTTCCTAACGCATCTTCTTTTACAATCACAAAAGTAAGTCCGGCTGGAGCAAGGTTTTTCTGCGCTCCACCATAAATCACCGCATACTTCGAAACATCAAGAGGACGGCTAAAAATATCGGATGACATGTCAGCAACCAATGGTACTTTGCAATCGATGTCCTGACGGATTTCTGTTCCGTAAATGGTATTGTTGGTGGTAATGTGAAAATAATCAACATCTTCAGGAATAGTATAACCTTTTGGAATATAGTTATAGGTAGCGGCTTTTGAAGAAGCAACTTCAATCACTTCACCAAAACCTTTTCCCTCTTTCAGCGCTTTATCGGCCCAGGTTCCGGTATTTAAATAGGCGGCTTTTTTCTCAAACAGATTGAACGGAACCATAGCAAACTGCAAACTGGCTCCACCTCCTAAAAACAGCACATGGTAACCTGCAGGAATGTCGAGCAATTCCTTGAAAAGTTGTGTCGCTTCATTGCAAACCGCAACAAATTCTTTGCTTCGGTGTGAAACTTCCATGAGGGAAAGACCTGTTCCGGCGAAATCGATTAATGCTTCGGCAGTGTTTTTAATGGTGAATTGCGGCAAAATTGAAGGTCCCGCATAAAAATTATGCTTTTTCATTTTGGGTAGGGTTTTGGATTAATAACTATCTAAAATAATTCAATTACAAATTTAACATTACTTCATTAACTTTTAAAACGTCAATCAACCGGCCATCCTGAAAAACCGGAATAACACTTGTTTGATCTGCAGTCAGGCAATATTCGATGCAATCATCCAATCCCTTGGAAGCCAGCCGCCCTTTTTGTGCCGTTTTATTGATATATCCGTGTAGATCAGTTTTTGCCAGATTCCATAAATCAATCGAGGCAGTTACCGCATCACAAATGGTTTCAAATTTTCCGGACTGAAGGAGTCGATCGGCCAAAGCGCCTGCAAAAACAGTGTCTTCGAGACAAAACCGATCTTTCCACGAAGCGCAAAAAATGAGTACGGGAGCATTTTGCCGGATAAGCCAGTCAGCAAGAACTGAGATATTGAGAAAAGTTCCGATGACAACAGCCTTTGAATGACTTGCCATGTGAATGCATCGCGTTCCGTTTGTAGTGGAATACACGATCTCTTTACCTTTCACGATTTCCGGAGTAAAATTAAAAGGAGAATTACCAAAATCAGCAAAATCAAGTACAAATCCATCGCGTTCTGAAGCAACCATGTAACCTTGCTGATTCATTTCACGGGCTTCTTCAACCGTAGCAACCGGAAGAATACTTTTTACCCCGTTATGAATAGCTGCACATATTGATGAACTTGCCCTCAAAACATCTACGATTACCACCAGATTTTCATCATCTGAATGCTTATCATAGATTGCAGGTGACAAACAAACTTCCAGCCGATTTTTGATTTTTTCCATTTTCAGGTTAAAGAAACAAAGATAAGTAAAGTCACCGATGGAGACCTATTCTCAGCATTAGAAAATTGGATTTAAACTAATAGTAAGATTGAAAAAGGAAAATGAAAAGAGTCATTAGGATTTGGCAAAAACTTGAAAGCGAGACTTTAAATTTTAACTTTTCCCAAGTGACTATTGACTTTTTTCTAATGACTTTTTCTAAATTGGATTGATAAATGGCAGTTTGACAATTTTTGCCTTAAGAAGTTTGTTGCGAACATTCACATAAATTTCTGTACCGATGGCCGAATATGCTTTATGAATATATCCCATCCCAATGCCTTTGTTCAGAACCGGCGACATGGTTCCCGAAGTGACATGTCCAATTTCATTTCCATCCTGATCGGTCAGCTGGTAATCGTGACGCGGAATTCCACGGTCTATCATTTCAAACCCGCGCAATTTGCGGTCAACACCTTCCTGTTTCTGCATCAAAAGGAAATCCTTGTCAATGAATTCATGACCGTTGAATTTTGTGATCCAGCTTAATCCGGCTTCAATAGGAGAAGTGGTATCGTCAATATCGTTTCCGTAAAGGCAGTAACCCATTTCAAGCCGCAAAGTGTCGCGTGCAGCCAGTCCTATTGGCTTAATTCCAAATTCTGCACCGGCTTCAAAAATCACCTTCCACATGTTTTCTGCAACTTCATTCCTGAAATACAATTCGAACCCACCAGAGCCGGTATAACCAGTAGCAGAAATAATTACATCATTTACCCAACCAATAGCACCGCTTACAAAGGTGTAATATTTGATCTCAGACAAGTCGATATCGGTAATTTTCTGAAGTGTGGCCTCTGCTTTTGGTCCCTGAATGGCTAACTGGCTGATCGAACCGGATGAATTTTCAAGAATTGCATTCTTCGTATTTTGTGATACAATCCAATTCCAGTCTTTTTCAATATTGGAAGCATTTACTACCAACATGTATTTTTCGGGCTCATAATAATAAACCAGCAGATCATCTACAATTCCTCCTTTGCCGTTTGGGAAACAAGAATATTGAGCCTGCCCGATGGTAAGTTTGGATATATCATTTGAAGTTACCCGCTGAACAAGTTCCTTGGCATTCGGGCCCTTTACCCAAAACTCACCCATGTGCGACACATCAAATACTCCGACAGAATTTCGAACGGCCATGTGTTCATCGATGATTCCGGAATATTCTATTGGCATTTCAAAGCCGGCAAATTCAGCCATTTTGGCGCCCAACTGCTTATGAATATGATTCAGTGAAGTGAATTGCATAATTTTTTTCAATTTTTATATGACAAAAATAGCTCATTTACTATGCTCAAAGCATGAAGAAAATCAGTTGCCAAAGATATTCGTTTTTATCGTTCATCACCGAAATTTCTCGCTCACTTAAGTCAAATATATTGGAGTGCTTTGGATAGGTAATTTTCAATTATTTCCGTACTATTGCATTCTGACAAACGATTCATTCATTATAAATTCAAGCAATGGCAAACTCACGCTATACCAATTTAGATTATCTGAAGGAAATTACCGGGGGAGAACCTGAAGTAACAAAGGAATTTATTGAGATGTTTTTTGATCAGCTGATTGAATTCAGAACCGGGATGACCAGCTACCTGGCTGACAAAAAATGGAAAGAACTTGGAGAATTAGCTCACAAAGCTAAATCTTCGATAATGACTTTCGGCATGAATGACCTTGGGCACCGGCTGAAAGAGTTGCAGTTAAAGACTCAAAAACTGGAAGACATTGAAAGCTATTCAGAATATGTCGAAGAATTTATGAATGTTGTCGCACATGCCGAAGAAGAATTAAAGGAAGAGATGAGCAAATTATAAGGTGTTGATTCCCAAGACGCACAATGACCCTTTTTCGCCGCAAACAGCGAAGTCTTTAACCAAAAGAGATTAATTCCGAGCTATTGGTGACTTGCCTTCTTTCATGGTTCCATTTCAGCAGCTTTTTTAAACCTTTCCTTCAGTCCATTCATCGACAAAAACAATGCATTCATACCATTTTATTTTTCAGGACTAAAACATCGGTACTATTTTCATGCTTTCTAATCAAAAGCCATGAATCTAACAATCAACATCCGCAAAGAAACTCCGGAAGATTACGAAAAGGTCATTCAGCTAACCAAAAAGACTTTCGAGAATATGCCCTTCACCGAAGGTGGTGAGGACAAACTCGTTGCAAATCTCCGGAAAGCTCCGGACTTTATTTCTGAACTTTCGATAGTTGCCGAATTTAACGGGCAAATAGTTGGTCACATCCTGTTTACCCCTCTACAAATCAAAAACGGACTTGAAACTTTCGAATCGCTGGTTCTTGGCCCTGTTTCGGTTCTTCCTGAATTTCAGAAAATGGGCATTGGTGGTCAACTTATCCGTGCAGGTCATCAAAAAGCCAAAGAACTGGGATTTCAATCAGTAATCCTGATTGGTCATCCGGAATACTACCCCCGCTTTGGATACAGAAAAGCTTCAGTTTGGGGAATTAAAACGCACATCCCTTTGCCGTCCGATGATGTTTTTATGGCAGTCGAGCTCATAGAAGGCGCCTTGAGCGGGGTATCAGGAATGGTCATTTTCCCTCCTGAATTTGGGGAATAACGAATTGTAAACTCTGTGAAACCTCTGTGGTAAATTTTTTCTTTCACCACAAAGGGAACAGAGTTAATCACAGATTTCCATAATAAAACAGAAAACAAAAAGGAAATGCAAAACCGGAAGAAAGTGGTAATCATTGGCGCAGGTGTTGGAGGAATAGCCACGGCTGTGTTCCTTTCCCAGCATGGATTCGCCGTTGAAGTTTATGAGAAGAATGCCAGTCCGGGCGGTCGTTGCGGACAACTGATTCAGGAAGGTCACCGCTTCGATCTGGGAGCTACCATTTTGCTGATGCCATCACTTTACCGTAAAGTATTTTCGGCTTTAGGTCTCGATATGGATAAGGAACTTGAAACAACTTCGCTCGAACCTGTTTACAAACTATTTTTTAGCGATGGTACTGACTTTGCTTTTACCCGCGATCCGGAAAAAATGAAAGCTCAGGTCGAAGCCATCGAACCGGGAAGTTTTCTCAAATATCAGTCATACGTGAAGGAAGGATATGAGTATTTCAATCTTTCGATGAATGATTTGCTGGGCAAAAATTTCGATCATTTGTTTGAGTTTGTGAACCTGAAAAGTATCCGGCTGCTCATCAAACTGAAAGTATGGATCAAACATTCAAACTACATCAAACGATTCTTCAAAGACCCACATTTAAGAATGGCTTTCACGTTTCAGAACATATATGTTGGACAGAATCCTTACCAGGCACCTGCATTTTTTTCAATGCTTCCCAGTGCTGAAATTGCCGAAGGAGCTTTGTTCCCGAAAGGTGGAATGCACCGCATTGTGGAGAAATTACTGGAAACTGCCACCGAATCAGGAGTTCAGTTTCAGTATAAAAAACCGGTTGCGAAAATTTTGGTAATGGGAAATCAGACCACAGGAATTTTGCTCGAAGACGGAACAAACATCGAGGCTGATCTGGTGATTGCCAATGCCGATTTGCCCTATGTATACGAACAGCTTCTACCCGACCGGCAAAAATCCAGACGACTGAAAAAGAAAAAATACTCTTGTTCTGCTATAGTTTTTCATTGGGGGCTTGATCAGATTTATCCGCAACTCGACCACCACAGTGTATTCCTGAACAATCCCTATAAAGAAGGATTGGATAAGATATTCAAAGAGAAATCGCTGTCAGACAATCCAAGTTTTTACATTCATGCGCCGGTTCGGAGCGACAAATCTGCTGCTCCTGAAAACCACGACACGCTTTCAGTCATAGTTCCGGTGGCTCAACTCGACGAAAAATATGATCAGGATTGGGGAAAACTAAAACAGATTGCACGTTCCGGAGTAATCAAACGACTGAAGGAAGCTGGACTTGACGACATCGAAAATCACATTAAATTTGAAATTTGCTATCTTCCTAAAACCTGGGAAAGTACCTGCAATGTGACCCGTGGCTCGGTCTTTGGAAGCTTATCACATTCCATTTTTCAAATGGGCTATTTCCGCCCGCACAACCGACACAAAAAATACCGAAATTTGTATTTTGCGGGTGGAAGTACACAGCCCGGAAATGGTATTCCGCTCGTACTTTTATCAGCCAAACTGACGAGCGAACGTATTTTAAAAGATTCAAAAACAGAATATTAAACACGAAGACTCAAAGACACAAAGGATTAAATTTGGCATAAAAATTATTTTTCTTCGTGACTTCCTGGCTTTGTGTTTAGATTAATGAAAGTAAACATGGAAATAACAGTTAAAAACCAAACCGATTTGTACCTCGACATTTTCGAGTCCATCGATTTCGAAAAAATTGTGGATCACCCCAATATCCTGATTGCCGCCCACTTTTGGGAACCTGAGCGATACCAGGCTGCAAAAAACTGCTATAAATTTATGCGGACTATCGACGATCTGATCGACAACTACAAAACCGAACATGTCACCATCGCTCCTGAAAACCGGATGCAGTTTGAGGCCGATGTTTATCGATGGATCAATACGATAGCCGAATCATCACAGAACAATCCGATACAGGCCGAACTGGTCGAAACGATCCAGCGCTTTTGCATTCCATTCTGGCCGCTCGAAGCCTTTGCTAAATCAATGATTTACGATATTTACCACGATGGATTCCCAACATTGGAAAGCTTTATCGATTATGCCGGAGGTGCATCGGTGGCCCCGGCTTCCATCTTTGTGCATTTGTGCGGACTGACGAAGCATAACGGAGAATATTTGCCACCTCTCTTCGATGTCAAACGAGTGGCGACCCCTTGCGCGATTTTCAGTTATCTGGTGCACATTATCCGCGATTTCCAGAAAGACCACCTCAATAATCTGAATTATTTTCCTGACGATTTAATCGCCAAATATGGAATGAACCGTCAGCAACTGCTCCGAATGGCTCAAGGCGAGCCGGTTTCAGGCGGTTTCCGCAGTCTGATTCGCGAACTTTATGAAGTAGCCGACATTTACCGCCAGAGAACCTATGAAATGATTCAGGAAATCCGGCCATATGTTGAACCACGCGGCCAACTCAGCCTTGAAATTATATTTGCCTTGTACCTCATGGTTTTCGAGCGCATCGACATCGAACACGGAAACTTCACGTCCAAAGAATTAAACCCAAGCTGGCAGGAAATTAAAGAGCGTGTTGGTCAGGTGATTGAACGGCTTGAAGCTGAATAAACATCAACTCTGATTATATGCCCTGATCCAAATCTAAAATTCCCCTTAAAATGATTGATTATGGTCTTAAACAAAACAAACCCTGTTGCTGATTCTTATCATTCCAATGCAATTTCAGTTCTGGAAAAATCAATACAGATTGCATTGGAAACTTATTCGAATGTCCACCGGGGAAGCGGGCATTTTTCGATGGTAACTAACCATTTGTATGAACAGGCGAAAGACTTTGCTCTGGAATTCTTAGGTCTGAATAAAACCAAATTCACAATTATCTTTTGCACCGCCCGAAATGCATCAGGCATAATAAATCAACTTGTGCCTGAAAGTTTTCAAATGGTGTCAAGTCGGGATATTGGTCTGCCATTGGGTGTGACCGCATTGGCTGTTCAGAAAAAAGAACTGTCAAAAGTTTCTCCCGTTCAAACCGGCGGTGGAACTGCAAGACTAATGTCCAAAGAATGGGTCATCTGGGCCAAAAATTCCGACAAATTTGAGGCCGGAACACCCGCCATCATTAACATCATCGCATTTGCCAAAGCTTTGCAAATGATTCAGTCATCATCAGTAAATGACAGTTTCGAGAAACCTGATCCTGAAAAAAAATCAGCAGATGAAATTCTTTATCGCGATGAACTGGAGGAATTCTCGGGTCATGAATTGCTGGAAGAACTTCGGAAAACACAGATTGGACGTGGTGTTCAGGTTCCTACACAAGAAGGGACTCGGTCATTTATTAACTTTGATAACAGCGCCAGCACACCAACTTTCATTCCAATTTTCAACTCTTTTTCTCAGGCTTGGTGCCAGTCGGAACAAGTAAAACAGGAAATTATTTGTGAGGTGAAATCTATTTGTGCAAAAACATTGGGTGCACCTCCGAAAGGATATGATGTAATTTTTACGTCCAACGCTACCGAAGCCATTAACCTTGCGGCCGAAAGTTTCAGCCTTGAATTCGCTGATGAGATTGAACCGGTTGTACTGAATACCCTTCTCGAACATTCCTCCAACGAATTACCGTGGCGGATGATTCCTGGCTGTTCTCTGATCAGATTGTCGGTAAATGCTGAAGGGTTCGTGAACTTAAACGAATTGGAAACACTTTTAAAAACTTACAATCAGGATGGCCGATATGGGAAAAAACGGATTAAACTCGTGGCCATCAGCGGTGCGTCCAATGTCCTCGGCGTATGTCAAAAAATTTCGGAAATAAGCACAATTGTTCACCAATTTGGGGCACGACTGCTCGTTGATGCAGCACAATTGGTCGCACACCGGGAGGTAAATATGGAAGAATGTGGAATTGACTATCTTGCCTTTTCAGCACATAAGGTTTACGCTCCATTTGGCTGTGGAGTATTGGTCGCCAGAAAAGACCTGCTTAAATTCAGTGAGAAAGATTTGGAATTGATCCAATCTTCCGGCGAAGAAAATGCCGGAGGAATTGCAGCTTTGGGTAAGGCACTGATCCTGTTAAATCGTATTGGAATGGAACTGATCGAAGCGGAAGAACAGTCCTTGACTCGCAAAATATTAAATGGAATGGCTCACATTAATGGTCTGGATGTTTATGGAATCAAAGATCCCGAATCCCCGGAGTTCTCAAATAAAGTTGGTGTAATTCCATTTATATTAAAGAATAAGATGGCACCCCAAGTGGGTAATGAACTTGCTCTTTTAGGGGGAATTGGAGTACGGACAGGTTGCCATTGTTCGCATATCACTGTCAAGCATATTCTTCGGGTTGGACCCCGTCTGGAGAAATTCCAAAAACTAATCGTGACTTTGTTTCCCAAATTATCACTTCCCGGAGTGGTCAGGGTAAGTTTGGGCATCGAAAACAGCGAGGCGGATGTTAACCGATTAATTCATGTTCTGGGATTAATTGCCGATAAGGCCAAAAACTCATCTAAAAAGGAAGTCCAACAGCGGATCAAGGATTTTGTATTGGATTCGGCTGATCGGGTTTATAAATAAAGAGTTTGAAGAACATGCTATTGAAGGGTTTCAAGCGGAATAAATCCGATCAATTTCTTCCGGATGATAGTAAGGGTTTCACTCTAAGGTGAAGCCCTTACTTGTTAAATAAAGAAAATTTTACAGTGAAATCTAAACAAAACCCGTATTCAAAGGTTTCATCAAGCAAAGTATTCCGGTAATCATTAAAATTGAATCACGATGAAAAAATTTCTAATTCTTTCTGTTTTTATGGGACTTATTCAATCACTTACAGCACAGTCGCTCAAGGATGTGAAATATTCCGATGGCGCACAGGAACTCAATGGACTGCTTACCTCCAATGCAGGTAAAAACCGGCCTGGCGTACTCATTCTTCCGGCCTGGATGGGAATTGACGATGAAGCCAAAGCAGCCGCGCTGCTGCTCGAAAAAGAGGGCTATGTTGTCTTTGTTGCCGATATCTATGGAAAAGGAAATATTCCGACCGACTTCCCCAGTGCAGCAAAAATTGCAACCCAGTTTAAAACCGATTACCAGCTTTACCAAAAACGCATTTCGCTGGCGCTGGATCAACTGAAAGCAGCAGGTGCGCAAAACGGCAAAATAGCTGTCATTGGCTATTGTTTTGGTGGAAGCGGTGCGCTGGAAGTTGCACGCGCCGGGTTTGATGTTAGTGGTGTTGTCTCCATTCACGGCGGACTGGCCAAAGCTCCGGAACGACCCAACATACCGATTAAAACCAAAGTTTTGGTTGAAAATCCGGCTGAAGATAAAGGCGTAACCAAAGAAGTTTACGACCAGCTGGTACAGGAAATGAAAGATGGAAAAGCAGACTGGCAAATCATTACCTATGCCAATTGCGGGCACACCTTTACCAACCCGACCTCGAAAGAATACAACGAAGTAATGGCCAAACGCGCCTGGAACCATACACTTTTGTTCCTGAGTGAAGTATTGAAATAGCGTTTTAATAGTCAGGTTTTCATTCCAAAAATGAAGCCCTGACTAATTTAAATATGGCTAAATTGGTGCAGACAAAGTCACTCTGCAATTAACCATATTGCTGCAATGTATATGGTCAAATATTTCTATTAAAATCTAAAAACCCTAATACTGCTCAAACCAGTCAAACTTTTCGCTGATAATATTTGCCTTTTCTTTATTGATATAATCGAGGAAAGATTGTGCAACAGGTGAGTGTTTTTTGCCTTTCAGCCAAATTAAATGCCAAACCGATTTAATCGGAAAACCTTGTACCGGAATAATTTGCAACTCGCCGTTTTGCAATTCATTTTTAATTCCGATCAATGGCATGATGGAACAGCCCAATCCGGCAATTACAGCCTGCTTTACCGCTTCGTTTGAGGTAAGTTCCATTTTTTTTCGAACCGGCAGATTATTGTTCTGAATGAACTTTTCCATTGTCCGCCGGGTACCTGAGCCTTGTTCGCGATAGATCAACGGCAGAGTTTCGAAAATGGTTCTGTCGTAAATCTTATCTTCGAATTTTTGCTTAGCGTTGCTTACCATGTATAATTTGTTTTGCAGCAACTCAATCTTTTCAATCTGAATGTTATCGGGAAGAACAGATACCAGCGAAAAATCAACTTCGTTTTTTTCCAGGCTCTCGATTACTTTTAATTTGTTCGTCACATCAAGTACCAATTCAATTCCATCATGTTGTTTCAAAAAATCATTCAAAAAATAAGGCATCACATAGGTTCCTGTTGACACAATGGACAGTTTCAAGCGACCTGTCAACTGGCCTTTGTGCGCTTGTGTTTTGTAGTTAATCGCATAAACCAGATTTAAAATATCCTCGGCTGCAACGGCAATTTCCTTTCCAAAATCTGTGATAAATATCCTTCTTCCAACCACTTCTGTCAGGGGAATTTCAAACTGGTCCTGAAAATTCTTCAGTTGAATCGATACTGCCGGTTGGGTTAAGTGCAATTCTTCGGATGCCTTTGTTATGCTTTGGGTTTGAGTAATTTTCAGGAAAATCCGAAGTTGATTAAAAGTGTAATTCATAAATATATTTTATAGTATTCATTGCAAATATAAATGAAAAGTTATGAATTGCAATGTTTAATATTGCAGCATAAATTTCAAACAAAATGAATATGCCAAAATCTCATTCAGTAATTATCGGAGCAATTCTATTGCTTGCTTCGTATGCTCAAGCACAAAAAAAGCCAGGCGAATCCGTTGAAAATCAAATTTCAAAAACGGTAGTTAACCACCCAGTAATTAACACTCCGGACGATGCCTTAATGGAGCTTAAAAAAGGCAACCAAAGATTTATGGACGGTCAGTTGATTAACAACAACTACAGGGAGGAAATTGAGGCCACCAAGAATGATCAACATCCACACTCCGTAATTCTTTCGTGCCTCGATTCGCGCATTCCTCCTGAAATAATTTTCGACCAGGGCATCGGAAACATCTTTGTGGCCAGAGTGGCCGGCAATATTGAAGACCCGAATGTACTGGGGAGTATGGAGTTTGCCACCAAGGTAAAAGGAACAAAACTGATTGTGGTGATGGGCCACAACAAATGTGGTGCGGTTAAAGGGGCAATCGATCATGCAGAATTAGGCAACCTGACCCAATTGGTTGATCAAATTAAACCGGCCATCACAGGCGATAAATCCGATATGGATCTGATGATGAATGAAACTGCAAAGAAGAATGTTGAGCTGACCATTGCCGATATTTTAAGGGAAAGTCCCGTAATCAATGAATTGGTAAAACAAGGAGCAGTAAAAATTGTGGGTGCATTTTACGATCTCACATCCGGAAAAGTAATTTTCATCTAAATCAAATCGAAATGTTCAGCGGAAGAAAACTTCTTATTGCCACCAAACATCAAAAAGAAAAAGTCATTGCACCATTGATGGAAAGGGAGCTCGGTTTAAAATGTTTTGTAGCTGAACATTTCGATACCGATTTACTGGGAACTTTCACCGGGGAAGTGGAACGAAAAGAGGATGCCGTAACCACTGCAAGAAATAAATGTCTGATGGCCATGCAGCAATACGATTGTGATCTGGCCGTTGCCAGTGAAGGTTCTTTCGGTGCTCATCCTTCCATATTTTTTATTCCGGCCGATGATGAAATACTCTTTTTCATTGACAAAAAAAATCAACTGGAAATTACCGGAAGAGAACTGAGTACCGAAACAAATTTTGGCGGCGAGGAAATCATAACCGAAAAGCAATTGCTTGAATTTGTCGAAAAAGCAAAATTCCCCTCCCATGGCTTGATAATCAGAAAAACAAAAGACGATTTGACTGAGCTTGCTAAAGGCATTACCGATTGGGAAGAGCTAAAAACAAACTTTCATCGGTTGATGTCGAAATATGGAACCGCCTTTGTTGAAACCGACATGAGGGCCATGTTTAATCCGAGCCGCATGAAAGTTATTGAGAAAGCAACGGAGAACCTGATTACAAAAATAAAATCACAATGTCCACTTTGCGGTACTCCGGGTTTTGGTGTGATCAAAGTGAAAAAAGGTTTGCCATGCAGGCAATGCAACTTCCCTACCCGATCAGCATTAAGCTACATCTACACCTGCCAAAAATGTTCCTATACCAAAGAAGAAATGTATCCCAATCAGCTGACAGCAGAAGATCCGATGTACTGCGACGTATGTAACCCTTAAAGTTTTTCATAAAATAAACCTATAAATAAAAAGTAAAAGCATGGATTTTCAAATTCTAATTTCGAACCTTACCAACCCCACCTTATTATTCTTTGCCCTCGGAACTCTTGCAGTCTTAGTCAAAAGTGACCTTGAAATTCCTGAATCTTCAAGTAAATTCATTTCGTTGTATTTGCTGTTTTCCATTGGGTTCAAAGGCGGACAGGAGTTGGCGCACAGCGGTTTTTCTTCCGAAATAATCTACTCGTTGCTATTTGGACTGGCAATTGCCACCCTAATTCCGCTATACACTTTTTATATCCTGAAACGCAAAATGAAGATCAGCGATGCAGGTGCCGTTGCTGCTGCATATGGCTCAGTAAGTGCTGTAACTTTTGTAGCTGCAGTTTCATTCCTTGAAGCACTAAAAATTCCTTTTGGCGGACATATGGTGGCGGTAATGGCATTTATGGAATCCCCGGCAATCATCATGGGTGTAATTCTGCTGATGAAATATGATGAGGATAACCGGAGTCAGGGAAAACTGGCTGAAACCATCAAGCATTCATTCACCAATGGCAGCGTACTCATGGTACTTGGCAGTTTAATCATCGGGTTCATAGCCGACACCAAACAGGCAGAGGGAATTAAACCATTTACTACTGATATTTTTAAAGGGTTCCTTGCCATATTCCTGCTGGAGATGGGAATGGTAACTGCCAGAAGATTTTCAGCATTCCGGAAATACGGATGGTTTGCGACTGCGTTTGCAATCGTAATCCCGATGATTAACGGATGTTTGGTTGCCGCCTTAAGCGGACTTTTCATTCACGATGCCGGCAACAGATTCATATTTGCCATTCTTGCAGCAAGTGCCTCCTACATCGCAGTGCCAGCGGCCATGCGCCTGGCTGCTCCCAAAGCTGATCCGGGTTTGTATATTCCGATGGCTTTAGGCATTACCTTTCCGTTCAATATAACTATCGGAATGCCCTTGTATTACCTGATTATCAATTCAATTTAGCCGGAAAGCGATCACTTCAAACGATGTAAAATGGAACAACTGGTAAGCTCAGATTTTAAGCTTGGAATTATTGCAGGTGGTCAATTAGGAAAAATGCTGGTACTTGCTGCAAGCAACTGGGATGTTAAAACATATGTTTTGGATGTCGACAGTCAATGCCCTGCCTCAACTTGCTGCACAAGCTTTGTAAAAGGAAATCAACTGGTTTATGATGATGTTATTCGCTTTGGAAACATGGTTGATCTGATCACCTTTGAAATCGAGAATGTCAATATTGAAGCCCTTAAGAAGCTAAAAGCTGATGGGAAAAGAATATTCCCTGATCCCGACACGCTTGAAATCATTCAGGATAAAGGATTGCAGAAAGAATTTTACCGAAACAACGATATCCCGTCTCCGAAATTTTCAGTGTTTAAAAACAATGCTGAACTCATTTCTTCTCTTGAATCCGGACAGATATCATTTCCGTTCGTACAAAAATTACGAAAAGGTGGGTACGATGGCAAAGGAGTTGCGGTCATCAAATCGTATGATGACATCAGAAATTTACTTGAAGGCGCGTCATTGGTGGAAGACCTCATTGAAATACATACCGAAATTTCGGTTATTGCCGCACGCAACCATAAAGGAGAAGTAAAATGTTTTC
>JBAWZG010000042.1:0-23286 GCA_037143155.1 Bacteroidia bacterium | reverse complement strand
GTATTTTTAGTCAAAATTTACATCATGGAAATTCTACTGGTTTTAGCAGGCACTTGCTTGGGAGTGATACTTTCATTCATTTTTCTGAGAATGAAGCTACAAAAACAAGGTGCTGAATTTGAACAGGAAAAACGTTCAGGAGAACAAATCCTGATTCAGCAGAAATTTGAATTGGAAAAAGGAAAATCATTATTTGAAGACCGAAACCAAACTTTACTGAAAGAAAAAGAAGAATTACTTCAGCAAATTCAACAGCTTCGACTTGAAAATGGAAATCAAAGCCAGCAACTGGCAAGGGATGAAGCTGATTTCAGAAACTTTCAGGAGAAACTGGAATCGCAGAAAAAGGAAATGGAAGGCCTTCAGCAAAAATTCACCACAGAATTTGAAAATATTGCCACCAAAATCCTGAAGCAAAACACCGTAGATTTTTCGGTGGCCAATCAAAAAAACATCACCGAATTACTTTCACCACTCAAGGAAAAAATTCAGGTATTTGAAAAAAAAGTGGAAGACACCTACGAAAAGGGACTGAAAGACCAGACTGACCTGAAAGCGGAACTTAAAAAACTGCATGATCTGAACCTGAAAATCAGCGATGAAGCGAACAACCTGACTAAAGCACTGAAGGGTGATGTCAAAAAGCAAGGCAATTGGGGCGAGATGATTCTGGAACGGATCCTGGAACGATCGGGACTGACCGAAGGACGCGAATACCGAAAACAGGAAAGTGTTCTTTCAGAAAATGGCCAGCGTTTTCAGCCGGATATTGTGATTCATCTGCCCGATCAGAAACACATCGTAATCGATTCGAAAGTTTCGCTGGTAGCTTATGAACGATTGGTGAATTCAGACAATGAGCAACTCAGAGCCGCATTTGTAAAAGAGCATTTACTGAGTGTCAGAAGCCACATTAAAATATTGAGTGAAAAGCATTATCAGCATTCTCAGGGATTTAACAGCCCTGATTTTGTGTTGCTGTTCATTCCGATTGAATCGTCGTTCAGCATTGCAGTTCAGGAAGATCAGGATTTATTTTCGTATGCCTGGGACAGCAAGGTCGTCATAGTAAGCCCATCAACTCTATTGGCTACTCTGCGAACCATTGCTTCGATCTGGCAGCAGGAAAACCAAACACGCAATGCCCTGGAAATTGCACGTCAAAGCGGCGCATTGTACGACAAATTTGTTTCTTTTATTGAAGACATGGAATCGATCGGGAAAAGCCTTGAAAGTACAAGGAAAACCTATGATCTGGCTTCGAATAAATTATATATGGGTAGTGGTAATCTGGTGAAACGTGCCGAAACGATTAAGAAACTTGGCGCTAAAACGACGAAGGAATTGCCTCCGGACAAGTTGATTGACTAAAAAAAATCAATCTTCTTCCCTGTATTCTGGTTCCAGACCATCTTCGCATACATCGATCGGTACAATCCAAACTACCGGGTTGCCATTTCCTTCGCCACCTTCAGATTCCCGTTTAGCTATTTCAGAACCAAAGAAAACAGCAATGTGATCGTGTGGTATATTTTCGTCATCTTCATTCCCTACGACTACTGCATTGATTCCGTCAATGCGAACAAAATCGCCTTTCAAAAATGGTAATTCATCTTTCATAAAACAGCTTTCTGGATGTTATTTTTAACAAGAAAGTAAAAACCCTTGGTGTAATTAGGTTTGTAAATTATCAGGATCTTGCCTGCTGTCCCAAATTGTAACAATCTCAATGAAATTGATACCTATTTCGTAGAAAATGCAGCAATCACCATTGATTAGATTTCTAACATTCTGAACATCAGTAGAAATTCTGATCTCAGAATATTTTTCTAATAAATTCACCGATTTTCGGATTCTTGAATTAAGTTTTTTGCTGTAGGTTTTTGTGCCGTTCGCTTATAGTAGAAATCAAGCAACTCAAACAAATCCAACTTTGCTTTTGGAGACCAGATTATTTTTCTTTTAACCATTTGTTAATCTCCAATTCAACTTGTTCATTCGTAAAGTATTCACCATTAGCAATTTGCTCTTTGCCTTTCTCTATACCTTTTCGCTGTTCCGGAGTTGTTTTATAAACTATTGATTCTGATTTTTTCTCAATAATCGTATTAATCGCAGTTAAAAACGATTTATCATTAATTCCTGCAATCCGATGTATCAAAATATTTTTCAGATCAACTGTTGTCATAATCAAATGATTAACTTGCTTTCAACCGAACGGCACTTGCACCGTCAATCTTTTCTTGAGCATATTCCAGACTGATTTTCATATGCTTCACGTCTTCTGAAGGGGTTTCAAACATGGCATCTACCATGATGTTTTCGCAAATCGCCCGGAGGCCCCGTGCGCCAAGCTTAAACTCCACCGCTTGATCAACAATGAATTCCAATGCTTCTTCTTCAAAACTCAATTCGATATCGTCGAGATTGAACAACTTGACGTACTGTTTGATCAAGGAGTTGCGTGGTTCAGTCAGAATACTGCGCAGTGCCTTGCGGTCAAGTGGTTCAAGATAAGTGAGAACCGGAATACGGCCAATAATTTCAGGGATTAAACCAAAGGCTTTCAGATCCTGAGGTGCAATATACTGAAGCATATTTTCCCGGTCAAGATGGTCTGCCTGCTTCTGGGCTCCGTAACCTACGATTTTGGTATTCAACCGATGTGCAATCTTTTTCTCGATACCATCGAAAGCACCACCACAAACGAACAGGATGTTTTTCGTATTTATAGCAATCATTTTTTGTTCCGGATGCTTGCGCCCACCCTGTGGTGGAACGTTTACGACAGCTCCTTCGAGCAACTTCAGCAGACCTTGCTGAACGCCTTCACCGGAAACATCGCGGGTGATGGAAGGATTGTCTCCCTTTCGGGCAATTTTATCGATTTCATCAATAAAAACGATACCGCGTTCGGCAGCTTCCACATTGTAATCGGCCACTTGAAGCAGACGTGTCAGCAAACTTTCGATGTCCTCGCCTACATATCCGGCTTCGGTTAAAACCGTTGCATCAACAATAGTGAAAGGTACATGAAGCATCTTGGCAATGGTACGGGCCAGAAGCGTTTTCCCGGTTCCGGTTTCGCCAACCATGATAATATTCGACTTTTCTATTTCTGTTTCGTCAGTTGAAACAGGCTGGTTCAGTCTTTTATAATGGTTGTAAACTGCTACTGACAGTATTTTTTTTGCCTGATTTTGACCAATAACATACTGATCTAAAAAGTTTTTAATTTCCTTAGGTTTCATCAGTTTGATTCCCTTGGTATCAAAACCTTCTTCTTTTTTGAATTCCTCAGCAACAATAGCATGAGCCTGCTCAACACAATTGTCACAAATATGTCCTTCCATTCCGGCAATCAGTAAGCTAACTTCTTTCTTTTCGCGTCCACAAAAGGAACATTTATCCATTTTCATTTTCAAGGTGTGTATGTTATTTATGTCTGATCAAAACTTCGTCGATCATTCCGTATTCTTTAGCTTCCGTTGAAGTCATCCAGTAATCACGGTCGGCATCTTTTTCAACCTGTTTGTATGTTTTTCCGCTATGGTTTGCAATAATGTCGTACAATTCTTTTTTAAGTTTCATGATCTCGCGAGCAGTGATTTCAATATCAGAAGCCTGACCTTGAGCACCTCCCATAGGTTGGTGGATCATAACCCGTGAATGCTGCAAAGCAGAACGTTTGCCTTTGGCACCTGCAGTGAGTAAAACTGCACCCATTGAAGCAGCCATTCCAGTACAGATTGTAGCAATATCAGATGAAATATATTGCATCGTATCGTAAATTCCCAGACCAGCATGAACTGAACCTCCAGGTGTATTGAAGTATATCTGGATATCTTTTTTAGGATCGGCCGACTCCAGAAACAGCAATTGTGCCTGCACGATATTGGCAATGTAATCGTCGATTGGGGTTCCCAGAAATATTATCCGGTCCATCATTAATCTTGAAAATACATCCATGGAAGCCACATTTAACTGGCGTTCCTCAATAATATAAGGAGTCAGGCTGTTGGTGAAAATAGAATCAAAACGATTCAAATTCAGGCTACTGATTCCCAGATGCTTCGAAGCATATTTATTAAATTCTCTTCCGTCGTTCATAGTATGTGTCTCCTTTTATTAAAAAAACTTTGTGAAAACCGGACTTGCCTTTCATCAGGCTAACTCAGATTTTCACAAAGTTAAGAAAATATGCTATTGGCTGTAATGACAGTCAATTATTTTTCAAGCATTTTGTTAAACTCGTCGTAAGTTATTTCCTTCACGTCGAGCGAAACTTTACTTTTTATTGCTGCAACAATAACTTCCTCTTGTTTTCTTGTAACCAACTTGCGGCGTTCATCTTCGTTTTTCAGCATGTGGTTGGCATAATTATCCAAATGCTCATCCGACACATTGTTAAGGCCGTATTGACGGAATTGAGCCATTGCTGTCTCTTTGGCCAATGCACGAACATCTTCTTCTGTAATCTTTAGTTCGTTGTCTTTAACAATCCTATCTTTTATTAACTGCCATTTCAGATCGAGCATAAAAGAATCAAAATCTGATTCAATCTGTTCGTCTGTCATTTTTTCATTGGTTACTTTTATCCAGCGTTTCAGAAAAGCCTCAGGCAAGTCAAACTGAATTTCTTTTACCAATGCATCATGGCTGTCAAGTGAAAATTTATAGTCGCTTGAATACACAAAGTTTTCTTCCAACTCAGTTGCAATCCTCGCTTTGAACTCTTCTTCGCTTGTAATTCCAGATTCTTCTCCATAGATCTGATTGAATAAATCCTGATTCAATTCTGCTTTTTGGAAACGGAGCACTTCAATGATACTGAAACTAAAATTTCCTGAAAGATTTTCAGCTTCTTCATGCGAAATATTCAGCATGTGGACAACTTCATGTTTATTGTCATAGGCTTTAACCGGATCAAAAACCAGCACATCGCCAGCCATTTTACCAATAAATGAAGCTTTAACATCTTCATCTTTCATCAGGTCAACTGCAATAACAACTTTTTCAGCTTTAATTCCGCCTTCAAGTTCATTTCCTTCTTCATCCAATTGAACGAAGTTTCCACGAACTGTATCTTTATCTTCAACTTTTTCAACGACTTCATTTGTACCCAAGCGGCCTACGTATGCATCCATTTGTTTGCTTACCATGTCATCACTTGCCATAATGCTGTAATAAGGCATCGTCGTCTGCTTGTCGAGCACAACATTTATTTCGGGTGCGATTCCGATATCATAAACAAAGCTGTAATCGGTTTGAGTATCCCAATCTATTTTAGGTTGTTTTTCTTCGTTAGGAAGTGGTTCTCCCAGTATATTCAAATTTTCAGCGTGAATATAGTCATTCAGGCTGTTGGATAAAATCTTGTTAACTTCTTCAGCCAGAGCTGTTTTTCCATACATTTTTTTGATCAGACCGGCTGGCACCATTCCGGGACGAAACCCCGGCATGTTTGCTTTTTTGCGATAGTTCTTCAGAACCTCGTTTACTTTAGCCTCATAGTCATTTTGCTCAATCGAAACAGTCAGTATTGCATTCAAACTGTCAATGTTTTCTCTGGAAATATTCATAATTCTATTCTTAAAGTTATTGGGAATGAGCCCGGAAGAAGATAATTTGAACTATAATAAATCTAAAACCGAATGCTTAAAATTAATAAAAACCGCTTGTTTATCCTTTTAACAGGTAAAACAAGGCGGTTATTTTTGCTGTGCGGGCGAAGGGACTCGAACCCCCACGCCGTAAGGCACCAGATCCTAAGTCTGGCACGTCTACCAATTCCGCCACGCCCGCTAAATGCGGTGCAAATGTATGTGATTTATTTTACACACACAATACGACAATCAAATCTTTTCGAATTGTTTCTTCCGTATGGAAAGGTATTATCTCAGTTCGAAATTCTGCCCCAGGTAAACACGGCGAACTTCCTCATCAGATGCCAGTTCTTCAGCAGTTCCGGCTTTCATAATGGAACCTTCGTACAAAAGATACGACCTGTCAGTAATCGTAAGGGTTTCGTGAACATTGTGGTCAGTAATTAATACCCCGATATTTTTATCACGCAGGGTTTTTATAATGTGCTGAATATCTTCCACGGCAATCGGGTCAACGCCGGCAAATGGTTCGTCCAAAAGGATAAATTTCGGATCAATGGCCAGTGCACGGGCAATTTCAGTGCGCCGGCGTTCACCTCCTGAAAGCTGGTATCCTTTGCTTTTGCGAATGTGTTGCAAACCAAATTCATTGAGCAATGATTCCACCTTCTGAAGTTGTAATGCCTTAGGCATTTTTGTCATTTCGAGTACCGACAGGATGTTGTCTTCGACACTCATTTGCCTGAAAACCGAAGCTTCCTGTGACAGGTAACCAATGCCTTTCTGAGCTCTTTTATAAACAGGTAGATTGGTGATTTCTTCATCGTCAATAAAAATCCTTCCGGTCAATGGTTTTATCAAACCAACAATCATATAAAATGAAGTAGTTTTTCCGGCACCATTCGGTCCTAAAAGTCCTACAATTTCACCCTGATTTACCTCGAACGAAACTCCTTTTACAACAGTCCGTTTTCGATACTTTTTTACTATGTTTTCTGCTCTCAGCTTCATTTTGGAAAGATTAATCCGGACTGTTAAATTTCATCCAGTTTGCGTTTGTTCGCTTTATCAACGTGTGCTGAAATAAATATGCTCACTTCAAACAGAATGACCAAAGGAATAGTCACAATCATTTGGCTAAGTACATCCGGAGGTGTTATAATTGCAGCAATAATCAATAAAATAACGTACGAATGTCTTCTGTATTTTCTTAAAAATTTAGGAGTCAGTACTCCAATTCTACTCAGAAAATACACCAAAACCGGTAATTCAAAAGCAATTCCACCCGCTATCACAATTGATGTAACAGAGCTGATGTATGAAAGAATGTTGATTTGATTGCTCACTTGTGAACTTATGCTGTACCCGGCAAGCCAATCCAAAGAAAAAGGTACAATTAAATAGTACCCAAATAAAACTCCAATAAAGAAAAGACCCGACATAATAGCTACTGCCCCGGATGCATGTTTGCGTTCATTTTCGTACAAGGCAGGTCTGATAAAGCTCCAGAATTGATACATTACGTATGGAAAAGCAATGATAAAACCAGCGATAATAGCTGTCCAGACATCCACCATAAACTGACCCGACAAATCGAAATTGATTAAACTAAGTGGCTTGCTCATCAACCCGGCCGACTTATACCCGAAAAGGTCGCCAAGTTTAATCAACATCTGGCTGGTCCAGAAATCGTGACTATTGGGTGCAAAAATGATCGTATTCCAAATGAAATCACTATAGATATAGGCAACTGTACCAAAAATACAAATGGCAAGAATTGATTTAATAATATGCCATCTCAGTGTTTCCAGATGATCAAGAAACGACATTTCTGCCTTTTCTTCTACAGTCTTCTTGCTCTTTTTGGTTGATTCTTCTTCTCTGCTGGTTTCTTCAGCCATAATTCAGGATTGATTGGTTCTGATGCTTAAAAATTTTGCTCAAATATAAGGTATATTCCTTCTTTTCAGAAAAGTCGATATCTTAAATTTACTTAAAGCCAGCCAAAAGTATTTAAATTCAATCGGAAGGAATGTTTTTTGTTCGATATTTTATATACCTTCGGGATACTTATACTATTAATGTTTTATTTTTTCGATTCGTAAACTGGTCTCTTTTTTATGGGAATAGAGTATATATTAACAGAACATCTTCAGAAACATTTTGGATTTGATCGTTTTAAAGGCCAACAGGAAGATGTGATTAAAAGTGTGTTGAATGGCAAAGATACCTTTGTATTGATGCCCACAGGAGGAGGGAAATCCTTGTGTTACCAGTTGCCTGCATTAATCATGGAGGGAACTGCGATTATTATTTCTCCCTTGATTGCGTTGATGAAGAATCAGGTTGATTCGATCCGAAGTTTTGGCACCGAAGACGGTATTGCTCATTTTTTAAATTCATCGCTCACCAAGGCTGCTGCCCAAAATGTACGCGATGATGTGATGAGCGGCAAAACAAAACTGCTCTACGTAGCTCCGGAAAGTTTAACCAAAGAAGATAATATTGATTTTTTAAAGAATGTCAAAATATCATTTTATGCCGTTGATGAAGCCCATTGTATTTCAGAATGGGGTCACGATTTCAGGCCTGAATACCGGCGCATTAAACCGATAATTTCTGAAATTGGTGACGCTCCTCTGATTGCGCTCACTGCAACAGCAACCGCTAAAGTTCAGCACGACATCCAGAAAACACTTGGAATGCTGGAAGCCAACGTCTTCAAAGCATCGTTTAACCGCCCAAATCTGTACTACGAGGTATTGCCGAAGTCGAAACCCGAATCACAGATTATCAAGTTTATTAAGGAAAACGAGGGAAAATCAGGCATCATCTATTGTTTAAGCCGGAAAAAAGTTGAAGAGCTGGCCGAGGCACTTGTGGTAAATAACATCAAAGCCCTACCCTATCACGCCGGAATGGATTCGGCTACCCGTTCAGGGAATCAGGATAAATTCCTGATGGAAGACGTGGATGTAATTGTGGCAACCATTGCCTTCGGGATGGGCATCGATAAACCGGATGTCCGCTTTGTGATCCACTATGACATTCCGAAAAGTCTGGAAGGTTATTACCAGGAAACTGGTCGTGCCGGTCGCGATGGCGGTGAAGGAAAATGTATTACGCTTTATTCGGTCAAGGATATTCAGAAACTGGAAAAATTTATGCAGGGCAAGCCGGTTGCCGAACAGGAAATCGGAAGACAATTGCTGCTTGATACTGCGTCCTATGCCGAATCGGCCATATGCCGCCGGATTATTTTGCTGAATTATTTTGGCGAGAAGCTGGAAGAACCTTGCGGAAATTGCGACAATTGCATCAATCCAAAAGAACAGATTGAAGCCAAAGACGAGATATGCCGTGCACTTCAGGCCATTATTGAAGTCAAGGAGAAATACAAAGCCGAACATATGTCGGATATTCTGACCGGAAGAATGTCGGCTGCTGTAAAATCATTCCGCCATAACGAACTCGAAGCTTTTGGTTCGGGCAACGATCATGGTGAAAAATTCTGGAATGCCGTTTTCAGGCAAAGTATGATTGCCGGTTTTATCAGCAAAGACATTGAGAATTACGGACTTTTGAAGATGACTAAAAAAGGGTACGATTTTCTGGAAAACCCCTTTGATTTTCTGCTTGTTCGGAATCACAACTATGATGCGATAGAAGAAGAAGCCAATGCCGCTGCAGCACAAGCCAGCGGAGCTGGCGACCCGGAACTGTTTGGCATGCTGAAGGATCTGCGGAAGAAAATGTCAAAAAAACTTAATCTTCCTCCATTTGTCATTTTTCAGGATCCATCACTGGCGGATATGGCTTTACAATATCCGATTACAATTGATGAACTGAAATATATTCAGGGTGTTGGTGAAGGAAAAGCCAAACGATACGGCAAAGATTTTATCGAACTGATAAAAGCCTATGTCGATGAAAATGAGATAGAACGCCCTCAGGACATGGTAGTGAAAAGTGTAGCCAACAAATCAAAAGTAAAAGTTGGCATTATTCAAAGCATCGACCGTAAACTTTCGCTCAACGATATATCTGATTCGATTGGCCTGGATATGAAAGATTTAATTACCGAGATTGAAACGATTGTCAATTCAGGCACAAAAATTAATATCGATTATTATTTAGACGAAATACTCGACGAAGAGCATCAGGAAGAAATCTTTGAATATTTCAGGGAAGCCGAAGACGACAGTATTGAAATGGCGCTTCTGGCACTCGGCGAAGATGAATATACTGAAAACGATATCCGGCTGATGCGAATTCTTTTCCTTTCTGAACTGGGGAATTAGCAGCCTCCCCTAACCCTTCACTTCGAAGAGCTCAGTGTCCGGCTAAGGAGGGGGATTTTCTCCTGTACTCATCTTCTCTTTCCAATCATCATTTAAGCTGCTGAATCTGGCTCCCTCTCCTTTGGAGAGGGCTGGGGTGAAGCTTCTCCTCTAAAAATAATTATTCCTTGTGTTTTTCCTTCGGTACAGATTGAAGTCATAACCAACAAAAAACTCATAGGTTCCCATTTGGTATTTATGAATGTCAGGAATTAAAAAATATTCTGCAGCGTATCCAATCCTCAAATTATTACGAAAGGTGTACTGACCGGATAAACACATGGCTCCATTGCTGCGCAAATTCAATCCAGCCTGAAGATTCCCGGGAAAATACAATAATGCTGCGGCATCGAAGTAAAGAGGCTTTCCGGCAGATGCCACTACCAGCAAGTTGGGTCGAAGAACCAGATCCCTTACCAATTTAAAGGCGTATCCTCCAGACAAATACATAGTTTGAAATTCCGACAGGGAAGAATAGCGGCTTTGATTTACTTTAAAAGTATTGTTAATCATCTGAGGCACCGACAAACTAATGTAATAATCTTCATTATAGAGCACTGCACCGACCCCAAAAATACTCATGAAGTACAAATTAATGTCATTCTGAAACTCAGGATCGGGCACTCTATCGGGATACAGATGATAATCTGTCAAATTGTTGCTGAAACTTAGAAAACCGGCACGAAGCCCAAAACGCATGTAGTAATGCATATCGAGCCTGACCTGATATGAATAATCGCCGGTAAGATAAATACGCTTCTCTAACCCAATATTCAGGCGTTGAAGATTCAAACCAAAACCGCTCCTCTGATCTTTAATTGGAGTGTTATAGGAAAATTGTTGAGTCAAAGGAGCTCCATGGATACCAACCCAGTTGGTCCTGGTGGAGAGTCCAAAGCCTGCCCGATCCCAAATTCCAACATAGGCAGGATTGATCGTGTACATATTGGTAATGTACTGCAACGACCATGGAAATTCCTGACCTTTTACCTGCGTCACTGCGAGTAAAAAGAAAGATACCAGGGAAATAATATGTAGAAATCTTCGAATCATTAACTCTTTTGTAAGCTCATTTTTGTGATCTGTTCAGGAAAATCATGCTTTTAAATTAATAGCTTTAACTCCATTCCGTCCGAAAGAAGACAATAAATTTATTAATCTTCTTGTCACGGACGGTTTCTTTTATTTTTCACATACCCGGGGCTTCGCCCCGGGCTACCAATATTACGCTCCTATCGGAGCTAAAAACAATTTAAACACTCAACCCCAGGCTTTCCCCTTTTGGGGAAACTGGAAGGGGGCCATTAATACGAAACAAATACAAAACTTTTCTTAACTTCTCCATTTCCTAATTGCAGCACATAAAAGTAAGTTCCCGGAGTAACTTTTCCGTTAATTACTGACGCTGAACGGTTTGTTGTGCGACCATCCCACCAGGCATTTTCAGGGGCTCCCCATACATTGAGGTTTCCATAGTTGTTCTTTTCATACAATTTATTCCCCAACTGGTCAAAAATATACATTCTGGCATTCGGGAAGTGATCGATACAATAGATCTGGAAATAATCGTGAATATTATCATCGTTCGGTGAGAAGGCATCCGGGATAAACAAGTCACAATCACGCCCGTAATCCAGGTATTCAGGATGACCGTCGAAATCAGTATCGTCGTTACTGTAATCACCGTCCATATTCAGATCTTCAAACTGGGTCAGGTATTCGTCATTATCATCGTTTTCATCCCTCCAGTCGCGTAATCCGTCCCGATCGAAATCCTGCAACTCAGCATTGCTACCGATGGCATTGTCAGTAGCAGAACAAATATTTGGAACCGTTTCGAAGCCATCATCCAGGCCATCGCCATCAGAATCCTTGCCGGTCAGAACATGATCAGGCTTGCCATCTGCATTCAGGTCATGCCCTTCAATATAATCCGGAACATGGTCGTTATCCGAATCACTATCCAGAAAATCAGGAATACCATCAGGATTAGCCAATATCGCATCAGTATCTACCGGAATTAATCTGGTGCCACCGTTAGCGGGGTCATAGGCTAAATCAACCCCATCTTTATTTACTTTTCCGGAAGGTTTAATATATTCTGGTTTTCCCGGATCTTCTACGTTGTTTACTCCCTTCCCGTTTTGTGCTTCAATGTTATCTACAATTCCATCGTTATCCGAATCAATATCCAAATAATTTGGATGTCCGTCACCATCGCTGTCTTGTGTATGCCAATCCTGACCCGGAAGAACTTCGTCAACATTCAGGATACCATCGCCATCAGCATCAGCATCAAGTTCATCCGGAATTCCATCATGATCGAAATCTAATACCACAAGAATAGTGATAGTAGCCGGCTTACTTGGATTATTCTTCGAATCAAAAATGACATAACTAAAAGTGTCGTCTCCGGAATAACCTTGTATGGCCTTGTAAACAAAGGTTCCATCCGGATTCAGCGTCAAACTTCCATGAAATGGACCTCCTCCTATATGGGTAGCATTGGAAGGTGTATCACCTTCAGGATCCGAATCAACTCCATATCCGGTATCATCAGTTACCACGTTCCCAATTACTTCGCCGCAAATAGTGTTATACTCACCGTCGGTAGCAATTGGCGGTAAGTTTGCTGCCGGTATAGTATCAATATAAGTCTTTTGACAACCATTCGCGTCAGTTACGGTTACAACATATATTCCGTCATTCAGGTTTTTAATATCTTCTGTTTTGGCGCCGGCAAATAAACTTGCAGCATTTGGTCGCCAATTGAACTGATATGTACCAGGGCCGGTGCCACCATATGGGGTTAAGTCAATCTCTCCTTTTTGCCCTGACTTTAAGTCAATCTCAGTAATTGCTGTACTGGCAAAAAGAAGGCCTGGTTGGGTAATCTCTACACTATGAGGATCGGTGGAAGTGCATCCGTTGGCCTCAATCGCCAGAATATCGTATTTCCCTGCCTTGGCATACACTACTGCCTGGTTATTTTTTACCTGAACGTTTTGAAACTTACCAGGCATATTATCTATGCCCACATATACAATTACATAAGTTCCATCGGGGACATTTGCAAATTCAAAATTAATACTTCCGTCTTCTCCAAAACATTTGCAATCAGCCACTGTGGCAGTTTTCATGACCGGGGCAAGCGGTGCAGGAGGAAGTACAACTGCGCCTGAAACAGACTCACAAAGCATTTCAATGTTTCTTGCCCGAAGTGTATAAGTTTTCGATATCAGGTCCGAAAATACTATCGATGCCTGATAACTACCACCGTCAATACTGTATTCAAATTCAGGTCCAATCGGACTGATTATTTTGATGGTACCATGTTCGTTCGTACAACTTGGAGGAACGGTAACTGTTGCCACCGGAGATGCCGGAAGTGGAACTATTCTGAGGGTAACCGGAGTACGGGGTGCACTGCTGCATACCCCATTATAATCTTCAGCATAGTAGGTAACCGTGTTCACAGTGCTGAGAGTTGGAGATACTGGGAGTCCTCCGGTTGGACTTTTAAACCACCTGAGGTTTATACCTGGCAATGAAAGAGCATTACGGGCATCCAAAGTAACTGGCACTACATTTTCGCAAACTGACAGGGTGTCGTTTATTGTTTTTGGAGCAACCGGCATAGCCTTTATAGTCAAGGTAACCGGAACCTTGTTTGTGCTTACACAGGTTCCATTGCTTGCTTCGGCAAAGTAGGTTATTGAATCAGGTTTATCAAGGAATGGATTGTTACCAATCACCGGATTTCCTGAAGCATCGTACCAGTTTACAGATATTCCTGCTGGTATACCAGAAATGCAGGATTGTGCATATATTTTTTGAACAGGACTTTCTTCACATGCAATGGAATCTTTTGCAACCGGGTCAGCAGGTTTTGACCAAATCGTCAGTTTTACAGGAGTTCGGGTTGTGCTGACACATGCTCCAATGGATGCTTCGGCGTACCAGGTTACAGTTCCAACCGAGTTCAGAATTGGTGAGGCAATAGGTGTTCCTCCCGCAGCACTGGCATACCATCGAATTGTTGTTCCGACAGCAGGAATAACAATACCATTGTTGGCATCGAGTGTTTGGATTGGTGTAATTTCACATGCGATAATTTCTCCGTTACTGATCCATACAGGTGGTGCCGGAGTTGGATTAATTGTTAAAGAAACAGGAGTTCTTCCCGGACTTTTGCAATTTCCGTTATAGGCTTCAGCATAGAATATTTTGGAATTTACGGAATTTAGAGTTGGTGATAAAACAAGTTTTCCGCTGACCGGCGCATCATACCAACGAATTGTAGTTCCGGCAACAGAAACAATTGCTGAATTTGCATCGAGCGGTATAATTGGAAACATTTCACATTCAATCAAATCACCCGTACTGATCGGAATTGCAGGTACAGGAAAAATAGTCAGAATAACCTCGGTGAGGGTTAAACTCTTGCAATTACCACGAGTTGATTCACAATAATATTTTACACTTCCAACTTTATCCAGTTTGGGTTCAACTTCTGTTCCTCCAAATGGTTTATCGTACCATTTAATTGTCGTTCCAGGTTCAATGAGAATTACGTCATTGGCATTAAGAATTTGTATAGGACTCGTTGCGCACACTTCATAAGGATTTGTACCAACCAGATCCGGTGGTGCAGGTGGTGTTGGAACCGCATTAATCGTTAATGCCAATGGATTTGATTCGCAGGTCGAAATTTTTGTCTTTATCCTTACCAGATGTTCCCCTGGTATCAGTCCCGAAAAGACAGTTATTGTATCATAGCTTCCGCCATCCAAGTTGTACAGGTAACCATTCACACGGCTATCTGTTATTTTAATTGCTCCGGTCTGATCGTCGCAGTCTGGTTGTTTGGTAATAACTGCAAGCGGTGAAGTAAGTGGCGGCGGAAGTGGATCAATCGAAACAGGTGTTAACGACTGGCACATTGTTGATTTCAGTCGGACCCGAATCAGATAAACCGAATTAGGAGGCAATAAATCAAAGGTTTTTGAATCCTGATACTTTACACCATCAATACTATAATCGTATCCGGTTCCAAACCCAACATTGGTAATTGTTATTGACCCCGTTGGAACTTCACAAGATGGCTCTGAAACGTTAAAAGTTGCCAAATCAGGTAGTCCCGGAATCGAAAAAACAGTTTTCAATACAATCTCAGATTCACAGAGAGTTGTTTTTTCGCGTGTTTTAACCAGATAGTCTCCTGAATTTAAGCCATCGAACGTTTCCGAAGCCTGATAGTTTGCGCCACCGTCAATACTATATTCATAATTTGGACCCGTTGGATAGGTGACTTCAATTTTTCCGGTGGGGAACAAACACGATGGATCAGTAGTCACAGAAATCGGGTAAAGACCAATTGGAGGATTCAGGGTAACCGTTGTGCTGTTGGTACTGCAAGTATTCCATTTAAGTATCAGGTTATTGTAGGTCTTGGCAATAGCATTTGCCATAGCCGAGTTACTGATAACCTGTACGTTGGTAAATTTGCCTCCATCGTATTCAATGTCATAAACACCATTCGGGACGTTTTTGAAATTAAATAAGATGCCCCCCATAAAATTAGTGCAATTCCCTCGAACAGGTGTTGCATTTAAAGTCATTGATGGAAGTATTTTAATTGTTATATTAACAAAACTGACTGTAGTATACCCGTTTACAATCATTCTTATGTTATTGTAGCTTCCGACAGGAGCCGAAACGGTAGCATGACCACCCACAATCGCAACATTCTTGAATGATCCTCCTGAATACAAAATGTCATGGATTCCATCAGGAATATTGGTAAACGTAAAGTCGATGCTTCCATCAGAACCCGGACAAGCGTCATGCTGAATAGCCGCGATGTACATCAGCTCGATGCGGGTAATTTGAACCGTCAGGCTATCCGAGCACATATTTTCGTCTTTTACCACAACTGTGTATTTTCCGGCAGCAAGGCTGTCGATATTTTGAGTCTTTTTCCCATTGTTCCACAAAAAAGACAGCTTTCCATATCCTCCTGAAGCGGTAAGGTTAATGCTTCCCTTTGGATCTATACTATATCCAAGATCCTTGTGGGTTTCGGCAAGTAAAATCGGGTTGGTCACCAGGATTTTCATTGATGGGTTGTTCACGCAAAATCCGTTATCCGGATAAAAATTATAATCCGTAACTCCATACGTTGTGGTCGAAATTGTTGCAGGTGACCAGGTTCCGGGAAGCCCGTTTTTGTCTGTTGGTGGCAGTATCGGTGGGCTCGAATTCGCACATAACGGACCAATTGGGTCGAAAGTCACAACGACTTCCGGCGCAATGATTATTTCAATCGTTGTATCTTTTGCGCATAAACCGGCATCCGGAGTAAACTTAAAAAAGTACTTTCCAGGTGTTGCAGTCATAATTGTTGCCGGATTCCATTTACCGGTATATCCGTTATTTGACCAGGGTGGTAATGTGACTGAACTGTTCTGACAAATTGGTCCGATCGGATTGAATTCCGGGTTTGCCTTTTTAGTAACCTTCACATTAATTGTGGTATCCTTCGCGCATTCGCCTGCCAATGGAGTAAAGGTATAGCTGGATACTCCGACAGTGGCTGTACTTATACTCACAGGATTCCATGTTCCCGGAACGCCATTGGTGGATACAATTGGTAAAATGGGAGCAATGCTGTTTATGCACAAATCATTCACAACCGGGAATATCGGATTCTTCCGTTTGTTAATAACGACCTGCACCGGCCTCACATCGGAACAGCTGGTAATCGGATTAATTGCCTTAATGTAATACGTTCCGGTGCTATCCACTTTTGAAGGATCAGGCAGAATCAGTTTGGCCGTTGCATCTTTGTAATATTCAAGCTTTGCCAAATCGCTTCCGAAGGTAACTGCCGGAAGGGTAAGATTCACTGTGACAGGTTCGCAAACCTGTGCCGGATCGTGAATGACAAGTTTGGGCAACGGATTAATTACTACTTTGACTGGCTTTATATCAAAACATCCGCCAGGTGCTTCAGCTTTAATGTAATAGGTTCCTGAAGCCGCAATTGCATGTTCGTCAGGAACAGCAATAATGGCAGCTGCATTGATCCAGTAACTCAGGACAGTTGAGACAGGAATATTACTCCCAACTATAACCGCCGCAGATGTCAGGTCAACCGGACTTGGAAAACACACTTCCGGAGGATTGGTAATCACCAGATTCGGCTGGAAATTGATCGTCACATTGACTGCTTTCACAATCGAACAGCCAGTGACCGGGTTGATTGCCTTAATGTAATAAATACCGCTAACCGGCACGGCAATGAAATTCATGAGTGGAACGGTTGCCAGCAGATCTTCGTAATATTCAAAGTTCAAAGGGGTTTGACTTCCGGCGGTAATTGCCAGATCTTTCAGGTTAATTGTCATTGGCTCACAAACTGGTGCCGGGTCGTGAATTACCAGAACCGGCTGAGGAAGAATAGTTACCACAACAGGTTTTATTCGGTAACATTTTGTTGTTAAGTTGGTTGCCTTAACAAAATACTTACCGCTTACGGCTACTGCCGATGAGCCAGAAATGGAAGTGTTTGTTAGGGTATCAGTCAGGTATTCGTAGAACAGTCCGGGATCAGTTCCGGCATAAATGACCGGATCGGTCAGATTAACTGTCGACGGATAACAAACCGGTGCCGGATCTTTGATAACCAGAACCGGCAATGGACTTAAGGTTAGTTTCATGCTATGAATGGCCGGAATACAGGTGCCAGATTTACCCAGTCCTTCCGCGGTGAGTGTCAGTGTTACGGTGCCGGCGAGGTAATCGTTCGGGCCGGGCTTGTAAACCGGATTCAAAATTTTGAAATCATCGAAGGTTCCGTCGCCTGAACTGGTCCAGAGTAGGTTGCTGTAATGGCTGGCAGTAGCCTCGCTTAACGAAGTCGTAGAGTTACCGCACATGTACGCCGGATTTCCGGCAAAAGCGAGCGGTTGTTCAAATACCTTGACATGCCCCATCTGAGTCGTGTCGCAACCATTGAAGGATGTCTGGATCGCTTCCAGAACGAAAACTCCCGGAATGTCCCATTTGATTGTGTTTTCAGAACCCTGAACCGTCAGTCCCGAAACCGGATCGATACCGGTAAACGGAGTTCCTGTTGGGTTAATCAGTGCAAAATTAACGCCTAAGGTATCTTTTAATATCCAGAGGTAAGTGGAGCCAACCTCACCTTCAATACGGTAATGCCTTATGGAATTAACACATAGTGAATCAATCACATACTTCTGCCCGGTTGCCTGCATAGCAACGATCAGAAGGATGGTCAGCACGATGTATTTAAACCTGTTCAGCATTTTTTATATTTCGTCAAAATTATTGTTTTTCGTTCAGCAAATATAGCAGACAGCCAGTTGCTGCAGCGTTTTTTGAATTTTTGGCTTTTAACTTCCTTTTTTCTTTTTTCATTCAACTATTTTAAGGTTCATACAAATAAATGACCGAACTCTTCGGTTTAGGATTGACAACCAAAGGTACGTGAACGCTCGGACGAATATTCATTCCATTCGGATTGGTTACAGTGCTTATCCAGAAATCGGTGGTTGTATGAGGTCCCGGAGAAACCGTAACTACCCAAGGAGTGGTCAGAACATTCGTTTCGGTCCACGTTGTTGTACCATCGGTATAGGTAAAACTCCACGGACCTCCCTCGGTCAGATCCACCGTGAGCTTGGCCGGATCACCGCTACAAATCGGAAGCGTAGTCAATGTGCCTACCGGCAATGGTGGCTTAACTTTCATGATACCTACTGCAATGTTATCTGTACAGCCTGCAGCATTGGTTGCAGTTACCTTAAAGAAATAGGTTCCGATCTCTTTCCATAACACCTTCACCTTGGCTCCGGTATTGCCTCCGACAAATTCAGCAAAGGTATCGGAGGTGGTAATTCCAGTTGACACTGCAAAATCGAGAGTCGAGTCGCTGTACAACTCCCACGAATACACATCACCAGGTAACGGATTAACTAAAAGATCAGTGATCTCACCCTTGTTCGTGACGTTCTGGGCCTTGGCAGGAGCCAAAGCCAGCAGCAACATCAGCAGAAATGCCAATGCCGGATAACGTGCTATGTACAAGAGTTTCTTCATAAAGCCCCACCCCAGCCCTCCCCACAAAGGGAGGGAGCAAGAATGCTCCGATCTTCGTTATTTGTTAGAGCCCCACCCCAACCCTCCCCACAAGGGGAGGGAGCTTGGAATGCTCCGATCTTCGTTCTTTGTTATTAGTTGAAGAATATTCTTTATTGGATATTCTTAAATTCTATTTCGGCTGAATTCTCAATTCTCCATCCACTATCTTCATTGATGTCTTCTTTCACCCCTCCTCTGGAGGGGGCGGGGGAGGCTCTTTCCCATCCGGGCATACCTTTCCTATGAGGCCCAATTCGGAAACCTATCCTACTGAAAACCAACCACTCCAAATTAGGTCCGTTCCTCGCGCAGTTTATTTCCGGAGGATCGCCACGCGATTCGATCTCCGGAGGATCACCTCTTGCTTCAATTTGAACAGGATCGCCTCGTAATCTTAAGACCCAGGGCGGATCACCACCTGTACCGAACCGTAAGCCGGGAGTGCCCCTGCCATGAACGGTTACAGGCCCATTCCTTGCTTTTGCCATATCTGATAATTTAAAAACTTCATTGACCATAAGCCATTCAGTTTGAATTTAAAATGGGTTTCATGCCTGCCTGTCGTCTGACCACATTTGTACCCGTGTTTATAAATCGCTGCACCTCAAGTACAGATCTTGTTCCCGTCATTCCGAGGTATGAAGCAATCTGTTTGAATGATAGATTGCCGCACTCCCTGCGGTCGTTCGCAATGACGTTCCATTTATCGTCATCGCGAGGATTAGGAACGAGTCCGAATCAATCCGGCTGCATTCCGTATTTCCCATTAATGACATATATTCCCAATTCTCATCAGATTGCTTCACTGCGTTCGCAATGACGCTCTGATTAAGTATGTTGCTTGCGCTTCTAATTACTAACCCTCTCCTCGAAGCGACATCATTCCCCCTTTGGGGGAACAGGAAGGGGGCTTCTCTTTTTTATGGTGTTCCTCCGGTCTTTCCAGGGATTTGCAGGTTCTGGATTTCCGGACTCAGACCTTTATTCATAGGCATTTTCTCCTCATAAAAGCCTCCCCTAACCCCTCCGAAGGAGGGGAACTTTTGTTCGCATAGAACCTCATCATGTTGGCTTTTATTTACTTTCATTTTTAAAATTTTAATTCGAATCATTCCGGGTGCAATTAAATCCCGGTAGGTAGCTTTTCGCCAGCACTCTCCCTTAGCGCGTTCTTTCTCCCCTCCGTTTGGAGGGGTCGGGTGAGGCTACTCTCCTTTCATGATTCCCTTTTTACTCCGATCTCGAACACTTCATCGAAGCACTCTTCCTCCCCTCCGTTTGGAGGGGTTGGGGGAGGCTATTCCTTTCCCCGGCTATCCGCCAATCGGCGGATAACCGGAAAAAGTATAGGGCTTCATGAAAAAACAATACTCAAACAACCATTATACCGTTAGTTTTTAGGCACAAAAGTTGCTGGATTCGGAGCTGGTGCTGGAACAATTGCATTTGTTACATCTGGACGTCTCGTAATCGTCTGAGTTGCCTTATCACTCTGATCAGCAGCTGCAGGATCAAGACAAGTTGTGTTAACTAAATCCCACTGATTAGTAAAGTCTTTTCCATCAACTGCAAGTGTAAATCCTCTGTCAGCAAGTGATTCTTCTTTTAAATTATGGATGACAACCTTGACATACAGTGATACCCCAACGGAAGTATTGGCAAGTGCAGAAGTCAGATTTTTGGCACTGGCAAAAACAGCTCCATCAGCAAGACCAAGTGAGGAATCAAGATATACTCCGTTAGTCTTAACGTCTGCTAATGTTGATGAATAATAAATATCAGCAGTTTGATTTGCTGACAGGCTTCCAGCCATGATTTGAAATGTTGGTTGCCAGCTAGTTACAAAGTTGGCGGAAATTACCTCGTAATAAAGAGTATTTGTGCCATAATCCATAGCAACTTGGTTTGCAACATACGAGGCACTGTGAACTGCTGCAACGCATTGTGGAAAATCTATTGTATATGCAAGAGTTGTACCTGTAGTATTGATATTAGTAATATCAACCGTAAACGATGGCTTTGGATTAATCTCATATACCTGAAGGTTATTGGTACAGGCACCATTTGTCATCACCGCAACAAAAGTTGGTTGACCTGCAGCTCCCTGATATTTGGTAGCAGCCAAGAGTTCAGGCGACCAAGTAATGTCGATTGATTTTCCATCGGTAGCACCATTAGCAGTCGTTGCAATTAATTGTCCCGCTGCAACGCCCAACTTAGCAGACTGGTCGGCTGCACCAGTTGCAACAACAACAAAATTAGGATTTTTGGTAACCCACCAAGAATAATTGGTTGGCACAATACCATTGGTATTATCAATAGTATAAGTGTAAGAAGTACCTGCAATAGGGTGTAAAGCATCAGAGGTACAAGAACTTGCTCCAGGTGCAAGGTTTCCTTTCACTAACTGCCCAAACGAACTCAAACTACCGGCCATCAAAGCCAGTACAAAAAACGCGATAATTAAAATTTGCTTTTTCATGATTTTAAAATTTAATGTTTGAAAAAAATGATTTTTATTATTATTACTAAATACTTGATATTCTGTGTTTCCCTTCGACAAGCTCAGGGAGCGGTGTCGTAAGGCATAATTTGCTTTTAGAGGGTGTCCCGAAAGGACTGGGATCTGATCGGTTTTGGGTTCAGCCCTGACAGGGCTATATTCACCCGGACTTCTTGCCCGGCCTGGCGGCCCGGTACAAAGCTTCCCACTAATTCCTCCAAAAGTAGGGTAGTTGGGGATTGCTGGTCCATTGACTTTTCGGTTTTCAATAAAAATTAATTTTCCGGGTTCAACATCCTGGATGTTGCTCTGGATTCGACTTTCAGTCGTGTTGTACTTTGTTTTTTCTTCTTTCATTTTTTCTTTTTTATGAGCCCCTCCCCAGCCCTCCCCAAAGCGGAGGGAGCAGAAACGCTCTGATTATTATTACTTTTTTATCATTTTCCTTTTTTTCTCATTTTCTATCTCCTTTTCCTCCTTTCTCCCCTCCTGCGGAGGGGTCGGGGGAGGCTATAGCATCATTATTTTATGGCATCTTAATCAGATTTGGCCTTGGTTTTATAGTAATGTTCACTGGCGGCGGTTGAACGCCTGCTATATTGTTGTTGCAATCTGTAATCGTATAGGTAATTTTATGGATCAAATCAAGATACGTTACTCCGTCTCCAGGGAATTGTATGTCGCTTCCATAGCTCGATGGCTGACCATTTCCTGATATGCTGGCAGGGATACCACCCACAAAATCAATTTTCCAGTGGATCATTTTGTCAATCGTACAGCAGTTGCTCGATAGAAAACTGATCAAATCAAGCGCAGTACTTCCGGCCTTAAATATGTAATAATCAGGTCGGTTTGGACTATAATTATCTGTCACCGCATTCGTCGGATCATAAATCGCTTGCTGAATTGACAACACGCATTGGCTTAAGTCGGCAGGAAGTGTAAATGTTGGTGGATTCTCGGTTACGGTAATGGTTTGGGTACATTCACTGAAACCAGACGGATTCTGTGCATGCCATTTGATAGTCGAAATCCCTCTCTGGAAATCGTATGGGCCAATCTTCGCCGGAATCGGGCTGATCAGGGTAGTCGAACTGGTTCCTGTGGCAGTGGTCAAATCAGGATTGGTAATCGTCCAGGTCCAGACAATAGGTTGACTTCCTGCATTTAGTGTTGGTACGCCCGGATTATCGACATCGGCCTGCTGTACGGTATGCCAGCATTTTCCGACATCAGCAAGGTAAGCTTTCGGCCCAAGACAAGTGATATCCGGTTTGGCCAAAATGGTTACTGTGAAGGTACAAGGGATTGAATTTCCATTGATATCTGCCACTGTGTAGGTGATTGTAGTCACTCCTAAATAAAACCGGCTTGGGCTGGTTACCAGGTTAATTCCTGAAGCAGGTGAAACCGGGTTAGGTCTTGGGTCTCCGGCCGGGTAGACCATTGCCCAGGTCACCGTCGGAACTCCGCAAGTCACACTGTATGTTGGAGGCGGAACTACCACAATGTCCTTATAGGATTGCATAAAATCAGCAAATCCTGAAATATCTCCCGGACAAGCCAACGCAGGTATTGTACCGGTTACCGTCACTGTTTGTGTGCAATGGCTTATATTTCCTGAGGCATCGGTAATCGTCCAGGTAATTGTAGTCAGCCCGAAATTGAA
>JBAWZG010000041.1:0-23423 GCA_037143155.1 Bacteroidia bacterium | reverse complement strand
TTACCGGAAATCAAAACCTGATTATTGCAAATTTATTGGCTGATGAAAAAAAGAAAGTGAGTCTTTTGCTGAAAAAACATGGCGTTTTGCCGGGTGAAATTTCAGGACTCAGACAGAACTCAATTGCCTGCGTGGCTCTTAATACCTGCGGTCTGGCTTTTGCCGAAGCTGAACGATATCTGCCGTCGTTAATCTCTAAAATTGAGTCAATTCTGAAAGTGAATGGCTTGTTCAAAGAAGAAATTGTTATCCGGATGACTGGTTGCCCGAATGGCTGCGGTCGCCCATATCTGGCTGAAATCGGTTTTGTGGGAAAATCTGAAGGTCATTACAATCTCTATCTGGGCGGAAATTTTATCGGGACACGCCTGAATACACTTTATAAAGAAACATTGACTGAAGAAGAAATTCTTGCTGAATTAACACCAATCATTGCAGATTATGCCGGAAACCGCCATAAGGAAGAGAAATTTGGTGATTTCGTCATCCGAAAGAAATACGTAAAAGAAACATTAAGAGGGATTGATTTTAAACATTAAACAAGTACAATATGAAAACTCCTTTATTATTTATTGGTCAGAAAATGTCAAAGTCAACCCATCAATGGCTTTTCGATCAGGAAATTACTTATACAGAAGCAGATATGCTTACTTCAGCTGAGAAATTGGATACTGAAGTTTTTGATGCTTTCCTGTTTTTTAGTCCGGCCGGAATTGAAAGTTTCAGGACTGCCGGTAATTTTCCGCCTCCTGCATCGCTTATCATGGCTAACGAAAATTCGACTGCACAGGCAGCCTGGCGTTATTTTACAAACAAGGTCATTCTGCTGGCTGAGCCGGACGAATTGTCGTTTGTGCAGTATTCCATAGCGAGTTGGATGAAAGAAACTAAAAAATAAATTCTTCTGCGATGAAATCAGGAACTATTTCAATTTTGGGATGCGGATGGCTGGGAATGCCGCTTGGAAAGCAATTGCTTGCCAGTGGGTTTGCTGTGAAAGGCTCAGTAACTTCTCCGGAAAAATTTGATCTGCTGGTTGATGCTGGTATTTTGCCTTACCGGATATTTTTAAACGATTCAGGAGCAATCATTGATAATCCTGAGTTTTTTGATGCTGAGGTACTGATCATTTCCATTCCTCCCCGGCGTGTGGAAGGAATTGAACGGATTTTTCCGGCTCAGATCGGGCAAATCATCCCGTTTATACTGAAGTCTGGAATTCAAAAAGTGATTTTTATATCGTCAACCTCGGTGTATCCTGATCATTTTCAGTCAGCAAATGAAGATGTTCAACCTTTGCCTGATAAAAAAAGCGGAAAAGCTTGTCTGCTGGCAGAGAATCTGCTGATAAATCATATGGAATTTAAAACCACCGTGCTCCGGTTTGGCGGTTTGATTGGTGCAGACCGCAATCCGGCAAGGTTTCTTTTGAGATCAACCCAGGCTGTAGCAAATATTCCCGTAAACCTGATTCATCAGGATGATTGCCTGGCAATCATTTCAGCCATTCTTCAAAAGGAACTTTGGGGTGAAACCTTGAATGCCTGCTGTCCGGAACATCCGTTAAAAAAGGATTTCTACGGGAAAGCTGCGCATATTTCTGGATTGCCAGAACCCTTAGTTTCGAATGAAGTTGAATCCTACAAAATTGTTGACAGCAGCAAACTGATCCGCTTGCTCGGTTATCAATTCAGATACAACAGCCCAATGGATTACCTGGATTCGCTGGATAAATGATCAGTAAAAATATGGAGGAGATGATTTGAATGGTAAAATCAAATAAAAAAGAGTTTTTCTCCCCTCCTTTGGAGGGCTTGGGGGAGGCTTCCCATCTGATCTCCATAGTAGGTGCCGGTCCGGGTGATCCGGAATTGCTCACGGTGAAAGCGCTGAAACGCATTCAGGAGGCTGATTGCATTTTACATGATGCCTTGGTCTCTATGGAAATTTTAAGCCTTGCTAATTCTGAAGCGCAACGGATTTATGTTGGAAAAATCTATCTGGACGGACAGGATCAAACCGATCGGCAGGAAGGAATTAATCAGTTGATTATCGAACTGGCGGCAAAAGGCCAGAAAATTGTCCGACTGAAATCAGGCGATCCCATGATTTTTGGACGTGGTGCTGAAGAAATCCGGTTTTGCATCGAAAACAAGCTGAATTACGAGGTGATTCCGGGAGTCACTTCTGCTCTTGGCGCTGCATCGCTTTATGGGATTCCGCTCACCGAACGTGGTAAAAACAGCATGGTGTTGTTTGGTACCGGAAATTATTGTGAAGGTGATTTTTGCGACCTTGAAACTTTCGTGTCCGTTTTGAAATCCGGTTCTCCAATTATCTTTTTCATGGGACTTAGCAAACTGGTTAAACTTGCTCAGCGCCTGATGGAAAAGGAGGTTTCTCATGAAATAAGAGTTCAGATTTTAAGTAAAGTATCGCAACCTGATGCTTCTGAATTGGAGGCCACCCTCGGAAATGTTGGTGAGTTGCTCCTAAAAGAAAAACCACCCATGCCAGCTTTGGTAATCATTGGTGCAAATGTGGAAAGATTGAGCAATCCCTGACAATTCAATAGGTTCAGCTATTTTTTAAGTTGATTGTCAATCATTTCTTTCAGCAACTTGAAATCTTTTTCTTCAAACCCGATCGTGCTGAAAATGATTTTGCCTTCCGGAGAAATCAGAAAATTCCGCGGAATAAACTGTTTGGCAAACTTCGAATAGATTTTACGTTCAGGATCAGGATAAAAAGGCATGATAAATTTATTCTCCGCCTTAAACTTATTGACTTCCTCCCAGCTGTGTTCACGCCCAAAAATCAGGATTTCAAAATTCGGATTTCCCTTGTATTTATTGAAAATATCTGTCTGAATAAAGGGAAGTTCCTTCCGGCATGGCCCGCACCAGGTCGCAAAAAAGGTAATCAATACCAGTTTTCCTTTGTATTCTGAAATGTTTTGCTTTGTTCCCGGACTTTTTTCAAATTCGAACGATGAAACCGGATCCGAAAGTTTTACCAGGGTTGTTTCTTCCTGAGCATAGCTGAATAATGCACAAAAGATAATTCCTATCAGGAACAGATTTTTCATGATCATATGGTGTCAATTATTGAATAGAAAGACCGGTCGTTTTTTCATGAAACGACCGGTCTTTTCGTAATGCTTTTAATTATTTGGTTATTCCCGGCCAGTCGTCAGTACGAAATGGATTTGCAGGAAGTCCTTCCTGATTGTAAAGGTTCAATCCATCCGGATTGTTCGCCCATCCGAAACGAACCGCTACAGGATTTTTAACTTCATCGGAGTACACTTCAATAGTATTTTTACCCGTTAATCTTGCTTTGGCCCAAACGAATTTCTTGTCGGCACCGGCTATCGAAAATTCGGTCACATAACCGTACTTGTCCTTAACGATCAATCCGCCACCTGTTTCACTAAAGCTAATAACAGCTTTATTTCCTTCGAACCTGACCGATTGATACATTGGTCCTGAATAAACAATTTCCTTTCCATAGGCCACTTTTAAACCGGCAAGAGCCAGTCGTTTCCCAACATCCTGTTTATTTTTCGGATGAATGTCACCTGCTTCTCCAAGATCAATGGCAAGGGCCATTCCGGTCTTTGGGAAAGCAAGTGTTTTGGTCTGGGCTTCGCGAAGTTCGGCCCATGCGCTTTCTGAAGGAAGTTTGGCGGCTTCCATATAATTAGCCAACGAAACAAACAGGAAAGTAAAGTCACCCAGATTCCAATGGGTTCTCCAATCTTTAATCATGGCCGGAAAAATGCGCTGATATTGTTTGGCACGGTCAGCGTTTGATTCGCCCTGATACCAGATAGCTCCTTTAATTCCATAAGGAATAATCGGGTTGAGCATGCCGTTAAAAAGCAAGGTAGGGTAGTCGTTCGGACCAATATCCATGGAACCGATTTGTGCCTCGGTAACTTTAAACTTCCACTTGTCTGCAAGACTCAGCTTTTTGTCGCCAATCTGAAGATATTTGTCATCCGTTCCACCATACAAACCACCACCGCCACCGGTATCTTCCGCACGGATTGCAATTACATTCTTTCCGGTTTTCAAGGTGTTGGCCGGAATGGAATAAATTCTTTTTGCATTATACTGGTTGGTTGCACCAACTTTGATTCCGTTTATCCAGGTGATTTCATTGTCATCAATGGCACCCAAATTAATTTCGCTGGATGCTTTTGCCTGTTCGCTGGTTAATTCGATCGTTTTCCGGTACCAGGCAATTCCGTCGATATCAGCGTAACCACTTTCTTCCCAGGTTTTGGCCGGACTTATTTCGGCCCAGTTGGCATCATTCATGGTTGGATCGGCAAAAACTGCAACACCGTTAACCAGACCTTGATCTTTTACTGGAATTTCTTTTAGTAAGGCTTTTATTGAGGCCAATTTCTGATCGTGATATTTCGTCATGTCGAAACCTGCCAATTCTTTTAGTTTGTCCTTGAAATCGGGATCATTTTCAATGGTTTGACTGCTGGCCCATGTTTCAGCTACAGTTCCTCCCCACGAGGTATGGATCAATCCGATGGGAACATTTAATTCCTGATGCAGGTTCCTGCCAAAGAAATAGCCAACAGCCGAAAACTCGGAGACTGTTTCAGGAGTGCAGACTTTCCATTCACCTTTGTCCAAATCTTCAACAGGTTTCTGCGACACCTTTTTCTCGACAGTAAAAAGCCTTATTTTAGGATAATTAGCCGTGGCAATTTCAGCTTTTGCATTGATCGAACTGCTCACATGAAATTCCATGTTTGATTGTCCGGAGCAAATCCAGACTTCACCGATCAGGATGTTTTCAAACTGGATCGTATTTTTGCCCTTGAGAGTCATCAGGTATGGGCCACCATAGTCGAGAGAAGGCAATTTTGCTGACCATTTTCCCATTTTGTCGGCCTTAAAAGAAATTGTTTTTCCGGCGAAACTGATGGTGATTTTCTCGCCTTTGTCGGCCCAGCCCCAGACCGGATTTTCCTGTCCCTGCTGCAGAACCATGTTCGAGCTGAAAATTCGGGCAGGTTTGATATTGGCAGTTGAAAGGGCTGTAATTAAACAGCTTAGGACAAAAATTCCGGCAATTTTTAATAAGGTATTTTTCATGCTGAATTAATTTAGGTTGAATTATATATTTGCAGGATAGTAGTTTGTTTGTAAAAACGATAACCTGCCAGGCAAAATATCCGAATTAAAAGGAAATATTTTTATTTTTACGGACTAATTTTTTTTATTAACCCCCGCCGGAACATTACCTCACACCTTACCCGGCGGGTTTTTTATTCCCTAAATGTCCCAATTATACCTTGCAGGCATAAAAGAAAGCAGGGTGTCTCCGCGAAGACCCAGTCGCAATGTTTCAAGCGAAATAATTTCGTTGGTGGCAATATTTCCAAGGTTCACATTGGAGCCTAAAAGTTTGATGAACCAAACCTGCTGGTTTTTGAGTGGCGCTTCCCATAGAATTAAATCAGGATCAAGTGCTTTTTTAATGTCTAAAATCAATGAAAAATTTGCAGATCCATCGTCGTTGTAAATTCCCATGTTGCCGCTTTCGCGCGCTTCTGCTATAACCTTCCAGGCACCGGCCTGCAATTCGGCTTGCATAAACGAAACCCATTTGTCGTTCGATATTTCTTTCCCTTTCAGTTTAGTTCCAACTTCTGAAAGCACGGTGTAATCTTGGCTTAGTTCGGTAATGTATTTGCATTTCAGCGAATGATCCAAATCCATGACTCCATCCGATACTTCGACCATTTCCATTTCGAACTTATCCAGGTACCGACGATAATCATCCATCATTTCGCGTACCGCAAATGCTTCGAAAAGGGTGCCACCGAAATATGGGATTAATCCGGCTGATTTATATAACCTGATTTTTTCGAGAAGATTGTTAGTAATTATTGATGTTCCAAAACCCAATTTAATCAAATCGCAGTAGGGTGCAGAAACTTCGCACAGATCTTCCGCTTCACGGATGCTTAACCCTTTGTCCATCACCATTGTCAGTCCGTTTTCTCTGGGTTTTACAGGCCGTTCAGGCATGTCAGGCAAAATAAAGTTCATCGATTTAAAGTTTCATGGATTGATATTGCGAAATAAGCCGTGTAATGGATTCATTTTTTGATGCTTCCGGATAAAATTCAAACAGTTCGTTTTGTTTGCTGTAATCAATTTTAAGAGCTCTTTCGAAATGGCAGACTGCTTCTAATTCTTCGTTTTTATCGAGTAAATATGCGGTTAAGCGATAGTTCAGGAATGCGTTCGATTTGTTAATCTTGTTGGCTGTTCTCAAAACCTCGATGGCCCGGTCGGTATCTTCCATATCATAAAACATTTCTGAATAGGAGAGCCAGTTTTCAATGCTGTCGGGCTCAAGCGATGTTGCCATTTCAAACGATTCGATTGCTTCATCCAATTCATTAAGCTCAGCATGAACCTTGGCATTCATGGCCCAGAAATCGGAATTATCCGCCTCTAAACTAATTGCCTTTTTAAAGAATGCCTGAGCTTCTGTTAATTGTCCTTCCGACCACATGATTAAACCTGAACCATACCAGGCACTGGCATTGGTTTCATTAAGTTTAATTGCCTTCTGATAATTTACAAGCGCTTCGTTGTAACGGTCTGTATTCAGGTAGCATTCGGCCAGATAGCAATGCGCATCGTCATTTTCCTGATCAAGCAGAAGATATTCCAGGTAACATTCGATCGCTTCATTAAACTGATTGTTGTTTGCCAGGGCATTCGCCTTATTAAAATGAGCGTGAAGGAATTCTTCATTCAATACAAGTGCATAATCGTAGGATTCAATGGCCTTTGGAAACATTCCCATGCGGTTATAGGTTATTCCAATATTGTACCATACCGAATGATTGAATGGATCGATGTCCAGATATTTATTGTAGAATTCAATACTGTTTTCAAACTGGGAATCTTTATCGAAGTAATATCCCAACTCGTAAAGTACAATTTCGTTATCAGGATTAGCATTGTAGGCCTTATCCAGATATTTTATTGCCAAATTTGTTTCGCCTTCCTGACCAAAAGACACTCCAATGTTGTAAAGCGTTTCGTCAATTTCGTCAATAGGCATTTGCAGTGCATGTTCATAGGCCGAAACAGCTTCGGCAAGCTTACCCTGCAAAGTAAAAACAGCTCCTTTTGTAAGAAAAAGGTCAGGATTAGTCGTTTCAATTTTTTCTGCCATATCCAGCAAATCCAGACATTCCTCCAATTTGCCTTCATGCATAAAAACCTGGGCCTGACGTATTTTAATGGAAATAGCCAATGGATGCAGTTTTAACCCGGTATCGACGGCTTTTTTTGCAAGTTCAATTTGGCCATCTTCCAAGAACTGGTCTACAATTCCATCAATTTCAAATACATCAAAATATTCTGAAGTATTGGTAATCAACATCTCATTGAAACGTGCTACAGCCTCCTCAATATTGTCGTCTTCAAAATCTCTGGCGTCCTCGTTCATATACTTCTCATTAAAGGGTGCAAATTTAAGAATACTTTTCGATTAAAGTCATCATGCCTGATGCTCTTTTCTTAACAGATCTGAAACAGTTTTTACCGGTGAAAACGTGCTTGCCGGAACTTCAACAAAAAGTGTATTCCAGTCCGACATCGCTCCGTTCCATAAGCCCGGTAATTCCTGTGCCTTGAGCTCTTTTCCATCCTTTGATTTATTGGAAATAAATCCAGTTCTTGGATCACTGAAATCCAATAAATTATATTTTTTTCCGGTGTAATTTCGAATAGCACAAACGAGATCAACCGGATTAAAATGAGTTGCATTTTTAGCAATAGCTGCCTGCGCCTCATCTTTCATATCAATTTGTGAAGTTTCAACAACCTGGAGAGAAACTGTGCCGTCATTATTCAGTGCAAAAAATGGACCGCCACCGGGTTCTCCCATATTCCGAACCATACCACAAACCCTAACCGGCCGATTGAATTTTTTTTTGAAATAACGATACAGTTCTGTCTTTTCGCTATAGTACTGATTATTTGGTGGAGCTATGTTTAAAACGTTTTCAAGAAAATTTGCCGCTTCAGCATAGAAAGCACTTTCCAATGCAGTTGGATGGTGATCGTTTAACATTTTCTGGTAAAAGAATATTTGATCCTGAAGGTTTAAAAGCACTCCCGCCAATGCTTTTTTGTATTCGATGGTCGTCTTTTTATACTGATCGGGCACCACATTGTCGATATTTTTGATGAAAATAAGGTCAGCTTCCAGATCATTCAGGTTTTCGAGCAGTGCACCATGTCCGGCTGGCCTGAAAAGCAAACTGCCATCGATATTTCTGAAAGGTTCATTGTCAATTGAGACTGCGATGGTGTCGGTAGCAGATTTTTGCTGCGAAAAGCCAATTTGATATTTTACACCAAATAACTTTTCATACAGTGGTTTAATTTCATCCACACATTTTTCAAAAGCTTGTTGATGTTCCGGTGATACCGTAAAATGAAGATTTACAACATTTTCGTGGTTTTTCGAATACAAGGCGCCTTCTACCAAATGTTCTTCCAGCGGAGTTCGGTTTCCATCGGGGTATTTGTGGAATTTAAGAAGTCCTTTAGGTAAATTTCCATAATTCAATCCTTTTTCAAGAAGAAATCCTTCCAGAATTTCCTGTAATGAAATGTTCTCAATCACCTGATTCTCTTTTGTTGTCAGCTCTGTCAGGTCATCGTAAAAAGCAAACAGCCTGAGTTCATCAAAAAACAGGGCAACTTCCTTATCTTTTAATACTTCCTCAGTTTCCTTTCCGGATTGTAAATTTTCGAGTGCCGTGAATAACGATTTGAACATCCGGCTTGCTGCTCCTGATGCGGGAATAAATTTCAAAACTTGAAGTCCGTTCTCAATCTTTTCGTCAAATAAGGTGATGTATTTTTGTATTTCGCTTTTTGATAGTTTGATCAATCCATGGTAATTGCTGGCTGATTCGTTAATCCGAAGGAATGGAAAACCGGTCTTGAAATTTGTAATCTGTTGTTTTACAGTCTCCAGATTACTTCCCCGTGCATTAATCTGACTGATATCTTCAGGTCTGAACATAGCCGTGGTTTATCGTTTTTTAAATTTATGAATTCGGATTTAAGAAAACAGGCAAATAAGGTCGTCTGGCAGAAAAGTTTTAAACGAGTTTTTAACAATTTATCTGCATGTTTATATTTTCTAAGTATTTGTTTATCTGTATTTTAATGTTTTCAATCGTTCGATAAAAACAGGTCGAAAGCATTTAGTTCAGAAATCGCTTCGGAAAAACACTGTTTTTAGATAGCGTAATATTGATTCAAAGGTTAAAAGTTGAAGCTTGTGTATTTTAAAATTGGGCTACTTTTGTTGAATTATTTAAAGATTATTCTGATGAGCCAATTTCTCTGGGGTGGAGCTAAAAGATATCATGATTTTTCTGGCTATTACAGGGGAAAGTTCAACGGCCGGGTTCAAAAAATCTCAATTGATGCCGGTTTTACCTGTCCCAATCGCGATGGATTGCGTGGAACCGGCGGATGTTCTTACTGCAATAATCTGACCTTTTCACCGGCATATTGCAATTTGGAAAAAAGTGTTGCCAATCAACTCAATGAAGGAATTGAATTCTTTTCCCGGAAATACACTTCAATGAAGTATCTCGCTTATTTTCAGGCTTACAGCAATACTTATGCACCTTTGAAAAGTCTGAAAATTTTGTATGAAGAAGCTTTAAGTCATCCTGAAGTTGTTGGACTTGTAATTGCCACACGGCCGGATTGTTTGTCAACTGAAAATTTAGATTACCTTCAAAAACTTGCACAAAACCATTACATTATGGTTGAAATTGGGCTTGAATCGCATTTGAATTCAAGTCTCGAAAAGATGAACCGTGGCCATAGTTTTGAAGAATCAATCTGGGCAATAACCGAAACTGCAAAAAGGAAGATACACAACTGCGCTCATTTAATTTTAGGTCTGCCGGGTGAAACGGATGAGGATTTTTTAGACCAGGCAAGGATGATTTCGCGACTACCTGTTGAGAACCTGAAATTGCATCAGCTCCAGATTCATAAAAACACCCGGCTATTTAATGAATTCGGTGATCATCCTGAAGAATTCCACATGTTTACAGTTGATGAGTATCTGGATTTGTGTGTCAGGTATTTGGAATTGCTGAACCCGGAAATTATCGTTGAACGGTTTGTCAGTGAAGCGCCTGATGATTTATTGGTGGCCCCCCGATGGGGACTGAAAAACTTCGAATTCACGGCCAAACTCGAAAAACTACTGGAAGAACGAAATACCTGGCAAGGGAAGAATTTTCAGGTACAGTGATCAATCTCGGTGTTTTCTATTTGTTTTGAGTTCAGTTTTTTTAGCCTGGCCAAACAGTCCATCCAGCAAATCTTTGCGGTTCAGGCGTGTCAATTCATTTTTGATTTCCTGCTGATACTCACGCTGATACCAGAAGAAATATTTGCGCTGAGCCAGCTTCTCTTTTTGATTTTTAGCAGTAAACACTTTCTGCATAGTATATGGGTGGTAACCAGTGTAGTATATTACCGTGGCCAGCGTCATCGGGGTAGGGGTAAAATCCTGAATCTGCTCAAGTTTAAAATCCAGATTTTTTGTTTCAACGGCCAGATTGGCCATATCCACATTTTCGCAACCGGGGTGGCTCGAAATAAAATACGGAATCAATTGCTGATTCAGACCTTCTTCTTTATTGATTTCCTGAAATACCTTGTTTAGCTTGTGAAACAGCTTGAACGAAGGTTTTCTCATCAGGTCAAGTACCTGGTCTGAAGTGTGTTCCGGAGCAACTTTCAGCCTTCCGGAGACATGGTGTTTAATCACTTCGCGCAGGTATTCCATGTTGTTTTTATTCACCTGCGGATCGCTGGTTTCCTTCAGAATCATATCATAGCGGATACCGCTGCCAATAAAAGCCTTCTTCACATCGGGATGCTGACGTACTTTTTTGTACAAATCAAGCATCGGTTTGTGGTCGACATTCAGGTTTTTACAGACATCCGGAAAAACGCATGAAGGCCGTTTGCATTTGTTGCAAATTTCCTGGTGGATGCCTTTCATTTTGTACATGTTCGCCGATGGTCCGCCCAAATCGGAAATATATCCTTTAAAATCAGGCATTAAAACCAGTTTATCCACTTCTTTTAGGATGGATTCCTCAGACCGGCTGGCGATAAACTTTCCCTGGTGCGCAGAAATGGTGCAAAACGTACATCCGCCAAAACAACCCCGGTGAATATTAACCGAATGCCGGATCATATTGTAAGCCGGAATTTCTTCCTTGGTCCGGTATCGCGGATGTGGAAGCCGCGTAAACGGTAAATCATAAAAACGGTCGATCTCCTTTTCTTCCAGTGGCGGCCAGGGTGGATTAACAACAACCATTTGATCGCCAATCTCCTGGGTAATGATATTTGCTTCGACTTTATTCGATTCTTCCTCGATATGCATGAAGTTTTTGGCATACATTTTTTTGTCCTGAAGGCATTCTGCCATAGAATACAGTTTCACCGTATTCCATTTTTTATTGGAAACATATTCGCCTCCTTTCGGAACCAAAAATGCAGTTTGCGGAATGGTGGTTAATTTTTCAGGAGGAACACCTTTTTGAATCAGCTTGGTATATTCCAGAATTGATTTTTCGCCCATGCCATAAAAAAGCATGTCGGCCCTGGAATCTACCAGGATCGAAGGTTTAAGCTTGTCGCTCCAGTAATCGTAATGAGTTACCCGACGGAGCGATGCCTCAATTCCCCCAACGACCAAAGGAACATCAGGAAATAAATCTTTCAGGATATTGCAATAAACCGTTGCTGCATAATCCGGACGCTGCCCCTGACGGCCACCCGGAGTGTAAGCATCGTTCGATCGCTTTCGCTTGTTGGCTGTATAATGGTTCACCATCGAATCCATGTTGCCTGAAGTCACGGCAAAATAGAGGTTCGGTTTTCCCAGTTTTTTGAAGTCACGTAAATCGTCCTGCCAGTTGGGTTGAGGAACAATGGCAACCCGAAGTCCTTCAGCCTCAAGTATCCGGCCTATTACGGCGGCTCCAAACGAGGGATGGTCAACATAGGCATCGCCGGTAAAAAAAATCACATCAACGCTATCCCAGCCTCTTGATTCCACCTCTTTTTGCGTAGTAGGCAACCATTGATTAATGTCGTATTTCTGATATAGAATGTTCAATTTAACTGTTTTTTAATGCGAATAAAGCTAAACCATTTAATAATGACCAATAAAAATGTTCATTTTTAGGAATTCATTTTTTATCAAATCATAAATTTAACAAAGAAGCCTGATAATAGTTGTAATTGCTTCTACATTAATTCCAAAACTCAATTTTTCGTATTTCTATGGAAATTTTCAAACCTAAAGATTTTCTGAAAGCCAATCCAAAATTAAGTTTTATGGGTGGCGAACATTTTGCAAAGTTCCTTATGCTGCTGCTGCGATTCGATAAATTAAACAACGTTTACAACCAGATTGGGGATAAAAAAGGTCTTGATTTTGTCGATGAATTGATTCGGATTCTAAATATCAAATTTGTTTATGATCAGAATAAATTGAGCAAAAGAATTCCACGGACTGGTCCGGTCGTTGTAGTTTGTAATCATCCGTTTGGTGGATTGGAGAGTATTTTATTGATCCGGATTCTGAGCCAGGTTCGATCAGACATAAAAATAGTGTCTAATCAATTGTTACAAAAGATTGATCCAATCCGTGATTTTTTTCTGGAGGAAACTGATTTTCAAAAAAGAGCGGACAATCGGATCATTTCAACCGGTATTGAAAAAGCTTCGGCTCATCTTGAAAGTGGTGGTATTTTATGTCTTTTCCCGGCAGGTGATGTTTCGCAATTTGATGCGACTCGGGTTCTTTCTGATAGACAATGGCAGTATTCTGTCCTTAAATTCATAAAACTTCAGAAAGTACAGGTTATTCCTATTCATTTTCAGGGAAATAACAGTCGATTGTTTTATCTGATGGGAAATATTCATCCGTCATTAAAGAATATGAAACTGCCGACGGAAATTTTAAATCAGCGTAAAAAACCGGTAAAAATCAGAATAGGAAATCCGGTTTCCGCGTCAGAACAGGATAAATTTCAGGATATCTATCAGTATGGCAGATATTTGCGTGCAAAGACCTATTTGTTGAATTCTAAGATTGAAGTGAAACGATTTTTTAATTATTCGCTCAGACCTCAACAACGAATTGAACCAGTATCTGAACCGATGCCCCAAGAAAAGCTGATTAAGGAACTGAATGAACTTGGTGCCGAATTCCTGTTGTTCAGGATGAAGAATTATACGGTCTATTGTGCGCCATCGAAACGAATCCCTAATATTCTGCTTGAAATTGGACGTCTCCGGGAAATAACCTTTCGGGAGGTTGGTGAAGGAACAAATCGCAGCATCGATCTGGATGAATTTGACTTATATTATAATCAAATGTTCATCTGGGACACGGAAACCGAAAAGATTGCCGGAGCTTACCGCATTGGAAATGGTAAGGAAATAATGCAAATCTACGGTGTTCGGGGATTCTATATTCACAGTCTGTTCAAAATTAAGGATGATCTGACCGAAATGCTTGAGCAAACTATGGAGTTAGGACGCTCTTTTGTTGTTAAAGAATATCAGAGGAAACCCATGCCTTTATTTCTTTTGTGGAAAGGTATTATGTATTATATCCTTAAAAATCCGCAATACCGGTATTTGATGGGACCGGTGAGTATCAGTGATGATTATTCATCGACTTCCAAAGAAATGATTATCAAGTTTATAGTAACACACCATTTTGACAGGAAACTGGCTAAATTTATTTCACCACGAAATGCATATAAGCTTAAATCAGAAGACCAAAACCTGAATGTGATTATGCAAACGATGGAAAGTGATATCAATTCGCTTGATAAATTCATCGGCGATGTGGATGAAGTAAATTCCGGTTTGCCCGTACTTCTGAAGAAATATATCAAACTGAATGCAAAAATCATTGGATTTAATGTTGATCCTAAATTCAACAATTGCCTGGATGGATTGATTGCACTTGATTTGTTCGATATTCCTTTAAATACAATCGAATCGCTGTCTAAAGAAGCCAACGATGTGTCAATTTTCGAGCAATACAACGACAAAAAGCAAAAAAGTAAAAATTAGCAGATTAGCGGACTTAAACATTTGAAACAGGGAAACGAAGCCTGCAAAGCAAGGTGTGAAATTCCATTCATCGTTTAAGCTCTTTTAAATCAATTTGCTAACGCACAATAAAGATTGATTGGACCCCGAAATATTCTTCCGGAAAATCAATTGGTTAGTGCAGTATTCCTGTTCCAAACCCGATTGTTTGCTTTAGAAAAATAATTTATTTGGTAAATAGTGGTATCTTGATCCTGAAAACCCAAACAAAATCAATGAAAATTAGATTTATTCAGTTGATATTTAGTGCTTTATTTGGAATGCTATTAATTTCCTGTCAAAATTCTTCCACCAATAAAAAGGTTGAAGCTGTAAGTCCGGAACTGCTTTCCGCAGAAATTGCAAAAAGAATGCCTTCTCAGCCGGTTGAAGAAGAACTTCCGGGGAAAACCGTTTATATAAATAATTGTTTAAGCTGCCACCAGTCTGACGGTTCAGGGGTTCCGAACAAGCATCCACCGTTAGGGCCAGGCAGCTGGATTGGAAAGGATCCGAAGGAGCTCGTCGCCATCATGATGAAAGGTCTCAGCGGACAGATTGAAGTTGACGGTCAGATTTATAAAAATCATATGCCATCGCAAGCCAAACTTACCGATGAAGAATTGGCGGATGTTTTGACTTACATCCGTTCAAGTTTTGGAAATAATTTTGGACCGGTTACTGCAGCACTGGTTGAAAAAGTCAGAAGTGGAAGATAAGATTGGATACTAAAATCGAAAACGAAAGGCTGCTCTCTATAATAGATGCAGCCTTTTCTATGTTATAGATATCTGATTGTTAGTAAATTGAATGATTGGGTCCTTTCAGAGTTGAACTGAATGTATTTTGGTCTGTTATTCATTATGCAAAAGCAGAAAACCAAAAATGTCAGGATGAGTGAAGTTGAAAAGAAAAAAATAACCCGCGAAGGACTTCGCAATGCATTTAAAATTTACAAATACCTGAAACCATTCCGTCGCGAATATTACATTGGAATGTTCTTTTTACTTGGATCAAGTCTGGCAAGCCTGGCTTTTCCCAAACTACTTGGAGAACTTGTCAATTCAGGCAACAAGGAAGTTGCAGCCCACAGCATAAACGATATAGCACTTTTATTAGGAGTTGTATTATTAGTGCAGTCGGTATTTTCCTATTTCCGCATTGTTTTGTTCGTGAATGTAACCGAAAAAACCCTGGCATTTTTGCGTCAGGATACCTACAATCACCTGATTAAGTTACCCCTGAAATTTTTTGATCAGCGTAGGGTGGGAGAGTTGAATAGCCGGATTTCGTCGGATATTGTTTTACTTCAGGAAACACTGACCACTACGCTGGCTGAGTTTATCCGGCAAATCATTACAATCATAGGTGGAGTTACTTTGCTGGCTATCACTTCGTTGAAACTGACGCTTTTTATGCTGGCTGTTTTGCCTGGCATCATGATTCTGGCGCGTGTCTTCGGAAAATTTATCCGGAAGTTCTCCAAACAGGTACAGGCTCAGGTGGCCGAATCGAATACCATTGTTGAAGAAACGCTTCAGGGCATTCAAAGTGTTAAATCGTACACCAACGAGTATTTCGAAATTGCTCGTTACCGGAAGAAAACCGATGAAATTGCCGAGATTGGCATTGTCAGCGGAAGGTACAAAGGTGCATTTTCGGCCTTTATTGTCTTTGGACTATTTGGTGCATTGGTGGCAGTGATCTGGCAAGGTTCGGCACTGCTCTCAAAAGGTGAATTGATTGCAGGTGACCTGTTTTCGTTTGTGATTTATTCTGCATTTGTAGGCGGTACTATTGGTGGACTGGCCACTGTTTACACCAGCATTCAGAAGTTTATAGGTGCGACCGAAGATTTATTTGCGATTTTCAATGAACCGGAAGAAGATATTCAGGTCGTTGCTGTCCTTTCTGAAGCTGATAAACTTCAGGGTGAGATAAGCTTTCAGGAATTAACATTTGCTTATCCGTCGCGACCTAATGAAAAAGTGTTGAAAAAGATCGATGTCAGCATTGCAGCTAACCAGATGGTGGCGCTTGTTGGCGCAAGTGGCGCCGGGAAATCGACCATTGCTTCTCTGCTGCTTCGCCTCCATGATCCCATTTCAGGCGCCATTCTTTTTGACGGAAAAGACAGCCGGGATTATTCGCTATCGGCTTTGAGAAGTCAGATTGCGCTGGTTCCGCAGGATATTTTTCTGTTTGGAGGAACCATTCGCGAAAACATTGCCTATGGCAAAACCGGGGCAACTGACGAGGAAATTACCGAAGCAGCCCAAAAGGCCAATGCGATGGAATTTATCAGCCGTTTTCCTGAAGGGCTTGATACATTGGTCGGAGAACGTGGGACACAGCTTTCAGGCGGGCAACGTCAACGAATTGCCATTGCGCGAGCAGTTTTAAAAAATCCTAAAATCCTGATTCTTGATGAAGCCACTTCATCGCTCGATTCCGAATCGGAACGCCTGGTTCAGGATGCACTCGAAAAACTAATGACCGGACGGACTTCGGTAGTTATTGCTCACCGGCTTTCAACGGTTCGAAAAGCGGACCAGATTCTTGTTCTTAATTTTGGTCAATTGGTTGAAAAGGGAACTCATGAAGAATTGGTCAAACTTCCTGATGGAATTTATCGTAACTTGAGCGAGTTGCAATTTAATCTACATTAATAATGGAATTGCCTGATATTCAAAATACAAACCTTGCATCATTCTTAAACAAGGCAGAGATTGTTCAGGATACAGCTGCACAAATCATGAAAGATTTCGGGATGTTTGGCATCGAAATCACTTTTAGCGGCCATACTGAAACTGCTTATCAGGAACTGCACGAACAGTTGATTAATCAGATTTCGGTTTATCTTGATCGGGATTACAGCCGATTGATGGCCGTTTTATACCAGGTTGATATTACCGAACACGAAATTGCCAAGGCTCATCGTGAATTACCACATTACACTGACCTGGAAGTTTTGGCTCATCAGGTTATTTTCCGGGATTTGAAAAAAGTACTTTTCAGGAGGTATTATAAGTCGCAATCAGAATAAATTCAGAAAATAAAATTTCTGGAGAGTTTTTCAAACCTGGATTTCGGAACGCTTTTGAAATGCTTTTTGTTAGTAAAACAACATTCAGTCAGACCGATTATTTTTTTCTTGGCTTTGCTGTAAATCTTTCCATATTATGTTTTTTGTTAAAATTGTCTTTTTACTTATTATTCCCAATTTAAGTAATTAATATTGCATACTAAACAATTAACAAAACCTAACTACTCAGTAAACCTAATCATGATCATAATCGCTTATAAAAAAATCAGATTTCTCCTTCTTGCATTTTTTTTTGGTTTAACACTTTCCGCACATTCTCAAATACTTACGCTTTCAGGCACATTGGTTGACAAAGAAACCCAAACACCAATTTCAGGCGTATTTATTAATGTTAAAAATGTGGCCGACGCAAAGGATGTTATTGTCGTAGTCACGAACAAAACCGGAAATTTTTCTGTTCCAAACATAAAAACGACAAATTACCTACTCAAAGCCTCATTTCTTGGATATTCCGATTTGGTAATTCCAATAGAAAGTACCGGTAAATCAATAAATCTTGGAATTCTTTCGATGATAGTAAAAACTCATTCGATAGGAGAAGTTACGGTAAAAGGTGATGCCTCGACTGCTATTCAGAAAGGCGATACTCTCGAAATGAATGCCAACGCCTATAAGACCACTGCAGATGCCTCCGCCGAAGAACTGGTCATGAAAATGCCAGGAATTTCAGTTGAAAATGGTGCAGTAGTAGCTCACGGTAAAGAAGTGAAAAAAATATTGGTCGATGGCAAGGATTTCTTTGGAGAAGATCCTACGGTAGCGTTAAAGAACCTGCCGGCTGATGTGGTTGATAAAATCCAGATTTTTGACAAGCTCAGCGAACAGGCTCAGTTTACTGGGTTCGACGATGGTGACTCTGATCAAACCATCAACATCATTACCAAATCTGAAAAAAAGAATGGTAAGTTCGGGAAGTTCAGTGGCGGTAGCAACCTGGACGATAAATACCTTGCCGGTGGAAATTTTAATGTTTTCAATAAGCAAAGACGCATTTCTGTTATAGGACTGTTGAATAATGTCAACCAGCAAAACTTCTCGCAGCAGGATTTAATGGGTATTTCGACAAGTATCAGCGGTAAACACGACGGAGGGTTTAGTATCGGTCAACAAAATGGGGTTACCACTACACGTTCGGCAGGTTTCAATTACAGTGATAATTTCGGTAAAAAAATAATTATAACAGGCAGTTACTTTTTTAATTCGACCCAAAATTATACCGACCAAATCATCTTAAAAGATAAATTCCTTTCACCAAAACCCGATCATTTTTCGAATGAGAAAGACACCATATCCGATAATAAATTCAACCACCGGATACATATCCGTTTCGAATATGACATTGATTCTGCAAACACACTGATTTCAACTCCGAAGTTAACCTTCCAGACCAGCAATCCGGATAAACAGATGTTTAAGACCACGACTAAAAACAATGGCTCTTTTGTTAATCAAGAAGGATTATTGACGAGAGGAAATGTTAACAATTATGATCTTGAAAACGAATTGGTATTCAAGCATAAATTAAACAAGAAACGACGGACATTTTCAATTGCCATTGTTACTCAAGCTACCAACAAAGATCCAAATAGTTCCCAGATGGGATATTATAAAAAGACTTTGTCTGATTCTATTCCGACTAACGAATATGTGGACGGAAATACCGATAGCTATAAGATTTCGTCCAAAATGGAATACACCGAACCCATTGGCCGGATCAGCATGCTGCATTTCAATCTGACCAATGCATATACAAGTAGCATAAGGGACAGGCAAGCCTATAATCTGGATGCCAACGCCGTACAGCTTGATCGTATCGATTCATTGTCGAACAGATATAAAACCGAGTATTTTAATAACCACATTGGGTTAGCTTATCAGCTTAAAAGTAAAGGGATTAAACTTTCTGCCGGACTTGAATATCAGCAGGCCTATATGTTGATTCCTCAGAATTCAGAAAATGATAAAACATATAAAAATATTCTGCCTAACTTCCTGTTGAATTTGAAATATCCAAAAAGCAGCTTACGTATTTTGTATAAAACATCAACTAATTCTCCCAGTATTTCCCAGCTTCAAATGGTCATAGACAATACCGACCGAACGAACCTGACTACCGGAAATCCTTATCTGACGCAAGAATATACGCACGATTTAACTTTTAACTATTCTCACGCCAATCCAAATAATTCGAATAATTATACTTTTTTTCTGAGTGCGGAACATTCACTGAACTTCATTGGAACTAAAATTTATAAAGCAGCCCAGGACACATTTATCCGCGAGGCGGGTATTGTCCTTTTAAAGAATATTGAATTGGCCTTTCCGGTAAATATCGATCATAGTTCCAATTTTAGGTCGATTTTTAATTACGGCTTTCCATTCAAACCTTTGCTCAGCAAAATAAACCTGACAACCGGCTTCAACTATGCCCAAACTCCGGGATATATTAATGATAATCTGAACCGCTATAGTTTATACAGCACAGTCAACGGAATTACTATAAACAGTGATATCAGCCAGAACATTGATTTTGCCATTTCATACACGATGAATTACAGTATTGTTAAAAACTCCATTTCAACCAGTGTAATAAATATCAATAACAATCCGAAATTCACGTATCAGACGTTGGGGGCAAAATTTACATGGATTTTCTGGAAAGGAATTATTATACACAACGATGTGTTGAAGCAATTTGAAAAGGGTTTCCTGAATTACAACCAATATGATTTACTTTGGAATGGCTTTGTAGGCAAAAAGTTGTTCAAAGATCGTAATGGTGAACTTAAAATTGGTGTTTTCGATTTGCTCAATCAATACAAAAATATTGTTCATACGGTTAGTCCTCAGTATATTAAGGATATAAGGACGAATAATTTAGGACGATATTTTATGCTAACTTTTACCTATAACCTGAATGATTACAAAGGACAGGGAATGACTCAAAAAGGTGAAAAGGAAAAGAAAAGTCACAAAAAAGATAAGTTCTAAGGCTATCTGAAGATAAGCTCATTACAGGCTTTTTTCAATACTTCTTCGTATCCAATCGATTCACCTCGGTCAGGCTCATAGCCTTATAGTCGAGTGGTTCATAGCTGCCGTAGTAATTGCCTTGTGCGTCGGTATAGTAGTGTTTATATTGATCATCTAAACGCACTCTTTCGCCGTTATTCGGGTTTTCAAATTTTGCTTCACCACCAAGTACATCTCTCACACTTTCATTTTTTCTGTCGTTAGAATTGTTTCTGTCATTCGAAATTCCCTGGTGAATAGTGTTTATGGCTTCCCGGTAATTTCTTACATTTTCAAAATCTTTCTGCGAAATTTCTGCATTGGCTACATTTCCTCTTCGATTTAATTCATTCACTTTTTGTTCCCATTCCGGATTATAGATTATGGTGCTGCGCATGTGTTTCAACACATCATAGCCTGCATCTAAATTATTTGTGGATGTAATGATTGCAGGTAATGCAGACCAGTTGTAATACGCTTCGCCATTCAGATTAGACGTATTTAAAGTAACGCCACATTCTACCCGTATCAATTTTCCGTCTTGCATTCTTCCATCTACAAAAGCATGTTTAGACTGAACTCCTTTAAATTGATTTTGAATCCCTAAGTTTTGTTCGCCAGTTATTTGAAACCTCAATCCCTGTTGATATAAACGAGGTAACACATATTGTTTCAAATAGAAAAGTGCATCCATCGGGGGCAATTCAAAAGGTTGATATTGTTGTTGTAAACCCATTGAACGACTGGTTTCTCTGAGGCTTCTTGCAGTAGGACCATCCGCATAATAATAAGGAGTATAAGGCAATATCTCTACGCAGGAATTATTGTCACCTGATACTGCTTTTACATAAATTTGATTGATCGGTGTGGAGCCATTCCAAATCCGTGCAAAAGAATTTTGCGCATGCCAGTCGTTGGGAATTTGCAAAATGATAGCTGAAATATTATTGATCCCCGGGTCTGTAATTTCATAGCCTTTGTATTGTCCAACACTTCCTGAACCTGTAATATTGATTGGTGTAAGTTTTACATATTTAATACCACCACCTGATGTTAAGCTCGCTTTTTTTTGCGCCGTACTGTTACATGATACAAAAACCAAAAAGGTCAATAAAATAAATAGAGATTGCTTTTTCATACTTTTTATTTAAAGTCAAACTTACCTTAATAAAATATTCCCGAATTTATAACCATTTATGCTTGGTAGCCAGCATAATAATTTGCGCCCGTGAGCTGACGTGCAGTTTTTCGTAAATGTTGGCAATGTGTTTCCTGACGGTTAATGTACTTATATTCAGTTCGGCAGCAATTCGTTTAGCGTCCCAGCCACTAACCATGTGTTGTAATATTTCCTTTTCTCGTTGGGTAATACTTTCAGGAATCTCATTGGCATTTGAAGCATCTTTTTCCGGATTAGTCGATCTGCTCAATAATTGTAAGGCTTTTCGGGCAATTGCAGGACTCATGGGGGCACCACCGGTTTCTATGATACTTATGACAGACTCCTCTAAAACTGCAGCGGATTCATGTTTAAGGAGGTACCCTGAAGCACCGGCTTTTATGGCGTCGAAGATTTTTGAGTCATCATCGAAAATGGTTAAAACAATGAAATGTATTTGCGGATAGAGCGATTTGGCAATCCTGATCGTTTCAATGCCGTCCATTTCAGGCATTTTTAAATCCATAAAAATAACCTGTGGCATTTCGGTATGAAATATTCCTTTAAGTTTTTCGAGACATTCATTTCCGTTGTTGGCACTAAATATAAGGCGAAGTTTGGTGGATAAACTCAATTTTTGCATAAACGTGTTTCGGTTTACTGCATTGTCTTCGGCTATAGCTATCCTGAATTCCATGGTTTCTTAATTTAAGATTTGTTATTTCTCCGGGCAGATTGTGACAATAGTTCCGCTCGGGTCATTATTGCTCCAGTTGATATTCCATCCCGCCAGACTGGCTCTTGCTTTCATATTGATAAGGCCATTACCATCCAGTTTTTTCACCGCATTATCTCCTGAAGTTCCTTTGCCAAAATCTCTGATTTCAACCTTCCAGCCTGCATTTTCCTCAAAAAGGATCTCCAGCCGGTCGGTCCTGCTGTGTTTTACTGCATTGGTAATAGCTTCCTGTATGATGCGAAAAAGATGAAAAGCTTGCGTAGATTTTAATTCAATATCTTGGTTAATATTTTCAAGAACAATCATTTCAATTGAACTGTGACTTTTCCCCAATTGGTTGATAAATAGTTTAATCCGGTCGCTGATGGCGGTTAATTTAAGATTTTCCCGGTTCAAAGCCCAGATGGTATCTCCTAATTGAGAAACGATTGACTGTGAATTCTTGTTTAATTCCTGCAAGGCAGATTTGTGTTGCTCATCAAAGTCTATGATGTCAAATAAATCAAGATTTGAAGCAATTGATGCAGCATATGCACCGAGGTTATCATGCAGGTCAGCCGCAATACGTTTGCGTTCATTCTCTTCCGCATCAGCAACAGCCAACAACGATAATTCCTTTTCTTTTTCAATTGCATCTGCCACTTTCATCTTTTGTTTTTTGTGGTAATTTCTGAAAAGGAACCATGCAGCAGCGGCAAGCACCAGACACAGCCACAAGGCAAGTAACATTTGGTTGTTCTTTTGCACAATTGTTACCTTTTGATGCATGATAGTGTTTTCTTTTTGCTCCACATCGTATTTTGTCTGCACCTCTGCAATTGCTTTCTCTGATCGGGCGGTATAGAACGAATCTTTTGCCTGAATAATCTGTTCCAGCATCTTCTGATAAGAATTCTGATCGCCTTTAAGTTTGTAACAGCGTGCCAACGCCTCATAGTAAAGTAGTTTTTGCCCGATATCATTCACAAAAACCCGTGCAGTGTCGGTTCTTTGATAAAGATTTCCGCTCACCAGTTGTTTCTTGCAGAAGTCTATCGCTTTATCAACTTCGTTCGCTTCAGTGTATAGTTTTATCAGTGATAAGTTATCGTCAGTCCACATTTCACCGTCATTCAATAACTTACGTACAGCAATCATTTCAATCAGCGCATTGGCAGCTTTGTCGACATTTTTTGC
>JBAWZG010000040.1:0-23673 GCA_037143155.1 Bacteroidia bacterium | reverse complement strand
ACACAAGGATTTCATAATACCATTGTTCAGTGTTCGGATTGTCACAAGGGAAACACTTCTTCGGCAACAACCGATTGTTATTCATGCCATTCAGCTAAGTTCACCGCAACCAAGGGGCATGTGGAATCCGGGTTTGATCACAATTGCACCTTGTGCCATAAATGGCCGTCGAACGACTGGCTCAGTCCGGCGTTCAACCATGCGACCACCACATTTGGTACATTGACGGGGAAACATGCAACAACCACTTGTGCTCAATGTCATACTTCTGCTACTTCATACAAAGGGCTTCCAACCGATTGTTATACCTGCCACAAGGTAGATTACACTGGTGCGACCAGTCCGAATCATGTTGCAAATAAGTTTGCAACTGATTGTACGGTTTGTCACACAACTGCAATTACAGATTGGCTTCATGCAAATGTTACCCTTTTGCACTCATCGCACGGTTTTACCCTGGTAGGAGTGCATGCAACAACTGACTGCGCGCTGTGCCATACTACCGGATACACCGGAGGAACTCCAACCGACTGCAACGGTTGCCACAACGATAAATATAAATCGTCGGTGAACCCGGGCCATGTGACTGCAGGAATCTCAACTGATTGTAAAACCTGCCACAGCAATTCATTACCGGCCTGGAAACCTTCGACGTTTGTACATCTAACTACTTTACCAACACAAGGATTTCATAATACCATTGTTCAGTGTTCGGATTGTCACAAGGGAAACACTTCTTCGGCAACAACCGATTGTTATTCATGCCATTCAGCTAAGTTCACCGCAACCAAGGGGCATGTGGAATCCGGGTTTGATCACAATTGCACCTTGTGCCATAAATGGCCGTCGAACGACTGGCTCAGTCCGGCGTTCAACCATGCGACCACCACATTTGGTACATTGACGGGGAAACATGCAACAACCACTTGTGCTCAATGTCATACTTCTGCTACTTCATACAAAGGGCTTCCAACCGATTGTTATACCTGCCACAAGGTAGATTACACTGGTGCGACCAGTCCGAATCATGTTGCAAATAAGTTTGCAACTGATTGTACGGTTTGTCACACAACTGCAATAACTGATTGGCTTCATGCAAATGTTACCCTTTTGCACTCATCGCACGGTTTTACACTGGTAGGAGTGCATGCAACAACTGACTGCGCGCTGTGCCATACTACCGGTTACACCGGAGGAACGCCAACCGACTGTAACGGTTGCCACAACGACAAATATAAATCGTCGGTGAACCCGGGCCACATCGCTGCAGGAATCTCAACTGATTGTAAAATCTGCCACAGCAATTCATTACCGGCCTGGAAACCTTCGACGTTTGTACATCTCACTACTTTGCCGACACAAGGATTTCATAATACCATTGTTCAGTGTTCGGATTGTCACAAGGGAAACACTTCTTCGGCAACAACCGATTGTTATTCATGCCATTCAGCTAAGTTCACCGCAACCAAGGGGCATGTGGAATCCGGGTTTGATCACAATTGCACCTTGTGCCATAAATGGCCGTCGAACGACTGGCTCAGTCCGGCGTTCAACCATGCGACCACCACATTTGGTACATTGACGGGGAAACATGCAACAACCACTTGTGCTCAATGTCATACTTCTGCTACTTCATACAAAGGGCTTCCAACCGATTGTTATACCTGCCACACAGTAGATTACAATGGGGCTAAGAGTCCGGATCATTCTGCCGCTAAGTTCCCGCACGATTGTACAGTTTGTCACAAGGCGCCATTTAACAACTGGCTGAATGCAACATTTGATCATTCAACCACCGTCTTCCCGCTTACTGGTGTGCATTTAACAACTGACTGCGCGCTGTGTCATACCAATGGTTATTCGGGAGGAACACCAACAGCCTGTAACTCTTGTCATACAAATGATTACAACGGTGCCACAAATCCGAACCACAAAACATTGGCCTTGGCTGTTACTTGTGGAGACTGCCATACAACCGTTGCGGGTTGGGCCCCGGCGAAGTTCCCGGTCCACAGCACTTATTATGCATTGACCGGATATCATATCTCTGTTGATTGTGCTTCATGCCATAAAGGAGTTTATCCAAATACACCAAAAACATGTTATGGCTGCCATGCAGCCAAGTATACAAGTACAAAGAATCCACCGCACTTGTCGGCTGCCGCGACATTTACCACCGACTGTGCTTCATGCCATAATACTACGCTTTGGGCACCTGCACCAGGATTTAACCATACTTCGTTCTTCCCAATTACCAGTGGTAAGCATACGGGAATAAGCTGTGTTACTTGTCACACAACGCCAACGAACTATGTAATATTCACCTGTCTTACTGCCTCATGTCATACGAAAACCGTAACGGACGGACATCATTCCGGCGTAAGAGGGTATTCTTATACAAGTGCCGCTTGCTATTCATGCCATGCCAATGGGAGAGTCCCTTAGAATATTTCCAGGAAATATTTATAGCTGCTTTTTAATTCCTGATGCACAAAAAAATCCGGCACTTTACGGGTACCGGATTTTGTTTGGAAAAACGTCATTGCTCTTACAATTTTGCAAACAGTTTTTTCATGCTGACTTCACCTGAAATCCTGGCTTTTAATTCACTGATTGCAATCCGATCCTGAAGCATGGAATCGCGGTAACGGATTGTCACGGTTTGATCTTCGAGCGTTATATGGTCGACCGTTACGCAGAAAGGTGTTCCAATGGCATCCTGACGGCGGTAACGTTTCCCGATCGAATCCTTTTCGTCGTACTGACAATTGAAATCGAATTTCAGGTCATCAATAATTTCCCGTGCTTTTTCAGCTAACCCATCTTTTTTCATCAAAGGCAAAACAGCCAGTTTTACCGGAGCCAAAGGAGCCGGAATACGGAGTACCACACGAATATCTTTTTTGCCGTCTTCGCTGACGATTTCCTCTTCGGCATACGAAGCGGCCATGATTTGCAGGAACATCCGGTCGACTCCGATCGAAGTTTCCACCACAAAAGGAACGTATGACTCATTCAGTTCAGGATCGAAATACTGAATTTTCTTACCGGAGAACTGCTGATGTTGCGTAAGGTCGAAATCGGTGCGCGAGTGAATTCCCTCTACTTCCTTGAAGCCAAAAGGAAAACGATATTCCACGTCAACCGCGGCATTTGCGTAATGTGCCAGTTTATCGTGTTCGTGAAAACGGTAGTTTTCTTTTCCAAATCCAAGCGCCTGATGCCAGTTCATACGGGTTTGTTTCCATTTCTGAAACCAATCCAGCTCGCTGCCGGGACGAACAAAGAACTGCAATTCCATCTGTTCGAATTCGCGCATCCTGAAAATGAACTGACGGGCAACAATCTCATTCCTGAAAGCTTTTCCGATCTGAGCAATTCCGAACGGAATTTTCATACGACCGGTTTTCTGCACATTCAGGTAGTTCACAAAAATACCCTGGGCCGTTTCGGGGCGAAGATAAATTTTCAGTGCACCATCGGCTGTTGAACCCATATCGGTTGAAAACATCAGGTTAAACTGACGGACATCGGTCCAGTTACGGGTTCCTGAAACCGGGCAAACAATTTCCTGATCGATGATAATTTGTTTCACTTCGTCCAGATCACTATCGTTCAAAGCCTTTACAAACCGTGCTTTCAGCTCATCCCATTTCTGCTGATTTTCCAGGACACGTGCATTGGTTTCACGGAACGTTTTTTCGTCGAAAGAATCTCCAAAGCGTTTACTTGCCTTTTCGATTTCCTTCTCGATTTTATCTTCAAATTTGGCCAGTTGCTCTTCGATCAGCACATCGGCACGGTATCTTTTTTTCGAATCCTTGTTGTCAATCAACGGGTCGTTGAAGGCATCAACATGTCCGGAAGCCTTCCAGATGGTAGGGTGCATGAAAATAGCTGAATCGATTCCCACCACATTTTCGTGAAGCAGAACCATGGAATCCCACCAGTATTTTTTAATGTTGTTTTTTAATTCCACTCCGTTTTGGCCATAGTCATAAACGGCTCCCAACCCATCGTAAATTTCACTCGACTGAAATACAAATCCGTACTCTTTACAATGCGCAACGAGTTTTTTAAAAACATCTTCCTGAGCCATAACTATCTAATTGATTGATTATTATTGATGATTCTGCTTTCCCTTCTTAACTGAAGGTAAAAGTCATTTGTCATTCGGAAAAACTTAATTACACATTTTCAAATGACTGATGACTTTTTTCTATTTCTAATCAACTTCTTCGAAGTCAACATATTCTCCTTCGGTATGACGTCTGCTTTTTTGTTGCTGACGATCCTTTTCGATGGTAACTTCACCTTCGCGTTTTTGATCGCGCTGATACTGAGTCTGACGGTTCTGCATATTGTTGACTGCTTTTTTTACCACAAGGGGGAAAAGCAAGCGACCGACAAATTTCAACCCGTAATAAATTATTACGATGATGCCAACAGTTCTTAAAAAACTTGTAATCGTCAGTATGACAAACAAAAGGTTCATAGTCATTCAGAAATTAGAGCGGCTAAAATTAGTAATTAATTGGGAATTGTTCGCGATTTCAAATCGGACTGATAATGTTATAATAACTCTATGAAAACCTACTTCCTCCGACATTCATTTTACCTGAAATTACAAAAGGGAGTCTACTCCCTTTTGTAATTCATTAGATCGTTAGAAATCAATTAATTGCTGTTTAATTTCTTCTCCCGAAAAGAAAATTCATTCCTACATGCGCATTTACAAACTTTGCCTTTGCCGGATCTGACAATGCCATTAAATTATCACTTACAAAATACAACTGCATAATTCCTAAACGAAGAGCCATGCCGAGACCAAGGTTATTATATGCATCTCCCACGATTGAATAGCTGCCTGTCAGGCTGAAAAATTTTCCAAGCAAGGCATTTGCAGATAGCGTAAGTGTATTCCTGCTAATGTCACCGTTTTTATACATGCGGTCGAGAAGACCTACGTTAAAGTTGTTGTTTATCTGATAAGTACCGCCCAGATAATATTTCGTGGGAATCTTTACCTCAAAAGGATCTGAGCTGATATTACTTTTCTGCGGTTTAAAAGTATTTCCCAATTTAGTCGTTTCATTTTCCACAAGTTTCGATGGAGCGATGTAATTCGCGTTGGTACTATCGATGGAATTAGAGAAATCAATACCTACCCAATTGTAGTTTGATACCTTGCCCATGCTTATCAAATCTTTTTTAAAGGAGATTTTTCCGATATCAACAATGCTTCCTGAAATTGTAATTTTTGGAGTGAGCTTGTAAACAGCACCTAAATCGAAAGTCATCCCCATATTTCCTGTTTGCATCAGAAAATCTTTCGGCTTAAAATTATCGGTATTCATACCTGTTAAAAAATTATCCTGATCATATTCAGGAGTGGCAGGTATAGCCATGTTTATTTTCATATCCGAACTTAAATTCAATGATGAGCCATCAGCTGCAGTTTCAACTTTCAGGTTCATTCGTTCGGTTTGAACAGCAAATTTACCCAGTAAGGCTTTTATTTTTAAGCCAACGGTTAATTTGTTTTTAATTACCTCATTCGAATAACCAAACGCAATTTCAGTATAATCAAACGCATTCATTTTCAGATTTCCAAGATCAAAATTCTGGCCCATATACGGCGCGTTTCCATCTTTAAGGAAAGTGATCAGACTTTTATCGAAGGTGAACTGAGCATTTTCCTTCTCGGTAATTCCAATACTGAAAAACGATTTTTTAATTCGAAAGCCGAGATAAAAAAGAGGCATACTAATATGTTCCTCGATGGAATTTGTTGCCTTCAAGGAGTTATTAAATCCATTAACATCCAAAACCAGTGAATCGGCAAGGCTTCCGGTACCTTTGTGGATCAGATCGTTAATTGCAAAATTGCTGTTGAAGTCAAAATGAATTCCGGATAAGCCAGGCAACCCAATAACTACTTTACTCGAATCGTTGTGCAGGGCCGGATTTTGCAGGGCAGACTGGGAAATTCCTTTCATAAACTGTAAAGTTGTACTTTCCTGTGCCCAAACAGTTGAATGTATGGCCATCATGATCAGGCTAAATACACATATTTTTGTGAAAATATTTTTCATTTTTGATTAGGGTTACAGGTTAACTTTTGTCTTGATGACCACATTCAGGTCAATTTTACTATCCGATAAGATCGATGCAACGCCAGTCCCACCTGATGGTGAATTAACTGTTCCGGAAAAAACAATCCCATTGGCTTTGCGGAGGCTTCCCATCTCGCTTTGGTCCAAACTGAATGTTTGTGATGATTTTACCGGAACAATTGCCCCTTTGGCATCAAGCTCTGCGGCCTTCAGAATTTTGACTTTTTTTGATAAGCCAAGTTGTGTTTTTGAAATGGTGTCGATAAAGAAAAGCTGCATTTCAACATCCAGCGGAATACCGTTTGTCGAATTGAGAATCAAATCCACCGATTCAATTTTATCGTAATCGCTGCCTGAGATTGCCGAAGTGTCTTTAAATGACAGGTTGCTGATTTGGAGTTCCATCGGTAAATTCAAAGCCAGATCGACCGCCAGATTTGAATCTGATACAATGAAATTTGGATTGGCCAAAGTAACCTCGTTTCCTTTATTAAAATCAATCTTACCACCATACGAAATCTGTCCGGTTGGCGGCAATGCAATAAAATTCACTACATTGGAATTTTGCTTGTCGCAAATGATACTTTTCGTAACAGTACCTGAATCAGTACTTCCAGGAAAGGGGACATCAAAAGCCGGTGGATTTAAAGCCTCAGTTTTTCCTTCCTTGTTCGAGCCATTGAAATTCATATTAACCGATGCTGGCATGCCGATTGAATTGTGAATGATCATTTCGAGCATAGGATTAACCAGTTTAAAATTGCCAGTGATTTTGTTGAGCATATCTAAATTCATGTTAAAACTACCCGGATCAATCTGTACCTGCCGTTTTCCAAAATCACCATGAATGGATTGGTATGCCAGTTTATCCAGGGTAATATCCATTTTTAAAATATCGGTTGAAGAATAATCAACATAACCTATTGAATTGGCAAGTTGCAATGAATAACTATAAGGAATCCGGTTATAAAGCTGGGTAGGATCAGTTGCAAAATTGACAACGGCGCCCGTAAGGTCGATGGAGGTTGAACTTCCATCAAACGGAATGTTGGCCGAAACAGGAACTCCATTCATTTTGATTTCGTTCAGGGTAAAATTCATTGCTCCGGAAAGTTTTGATTTATTGGTTGTTTTAATAATCATTTTTCCGCTTTTCAGTACCATGGCGTAAGCTTTCATGTCAGGTTCAGGAAAAACAAAATTTAATATACCTGAGAAACCCTGGAGTACCTGCGATTTAACCATCAGGTTTCCGTTTGAAATTTTCAGATCCTTCAGGCCAAAAGTAAGCTTAATATAATCTTTCAAATTAATGTTGACTGGTAATGTTGAACCGCTTGTCTCGAAAGTAAGTATGCGGAATTCAACTTTATTCGAAAGCCTGATTCCTGACAGACTAACCGTTTTGACCGATGTTCCGTTTGCTGCTATATTTGAAAATGTAAAATCAGTAATTTTCTGATTGTTTCCACTGTCATACAAGCTTCCGGTAAGGGTGACCGGTACTTTCAATTTATTTTCAAGAGTAACTTCAAGGTTGCCACCACTTAATGTGATTGATGTGTACTCATTTGACTGTTCAACATTGAACACTGCGGCAGGGCCGGGATATGAATTTGCAGGAAAAGGAACCGTCATTCCGTCGTAGGCAGTGATGGTTTCCAATCCTCCGGCTAAAGTTCCTGCCAATTCAGAAAGTGTTATGTTCCGGCTAACCGAAATATTTCCCGGCGAAATAACGCCCAGCTCTTTATCTCCGGAAGTAAAACTCTGAAGCGGTGGGAAACTCAGGAAATCGCTGACTTTGTATTTAAACAAATCATTTTGCTTATAAACTATCCTGACCAGACCGGTGCCCGGATCTTTTGTAATATCAGTCGGTCCCTGATTGACTGACTTTAAAAGATCCCAGACAGTAATATTAGCTTTCGCTACGGGTGCGACAATTTCAGGACTCAGGCTCGTTTCCGTGGATAATTTGTTAAAATCCAGACCATCCAGATTGCAGCCATTCAGTATGACCAGAAGCAATAGGGACCAAATTACTAATGATAATTGTTTCATATGGAAATTCTTATGAATACTATTTTAAATTGTTCATCCATCGAAAATGGAAGAAACAAACATTCCAAAGTGTGTGCCGAAATACTTACAAAGTCAAAGTATTTTCAATAGATTTTGGAAAAAACTGATATCCAACACTTTAGGTGTTGCAAAAAAGGAAGTTTTATAATTAAGAGGAATTTCGCCGAAATAAGTGAGGAAATGGAAGCTCTTATACATAGAAAAATCGCGTAGTTGCGCGGAAATGCGGGCAAAGAAATACTTTTATTTCAGTTCAGTATTTCTTTTAGACAGGTAATTGGTGATAGGAAAGTATCATCAATTAATAGGTAATAATCCAGATTGCAAAACGATGGGGATCCAACGGTTCTGTTTCTTAATATTATCCGCTTAACGCTTCGGACCCGTTGGTTACTTCCAGAATCGCATTTGTAATTGCAGCCTGACGTGCCTTGTTAAAGGTCAGAGTCAATTCATTGATTAAATCCGTTGCATTATCGGTGGCTTTGTGCATGGCTGTCATACGGGCTCCGTGTTCGGCAGCATTCGAATCAAGCAATGCCTTGTAAAACTGTATCTTCAGAGACCGTGGAATCAGCACCTCCACGATGTATTCCAAGGAGGGTTCGTAAATATAATTGAGGTTGCCTGATTTGGTTTTACTTTTATTGGCGGGTAATACCGGTAAAAATTGTTCGCTTATCAATTCCTGTGATGCAGCATTAATAAACTTGTTATAGACCAACTCAATACGATCGTACTTCCCGCTTGAAAAATCGATTAAAAGTGATTGGACCACTTCGCTAACGGGCTCAAATGTAAGGTTATCGTACAAATGATTTTTATCTCCAACTGATTGAATATGAAAAGACCGGAGGACTTTTTCCCCTTGCTTTCCAACCACTAAAAAATCAAGAGTACCGGCTTTTAACTGTTTTCCATAGGTCGTTTTGGCCAATGAAATGGCTTTCTTGGCTATATACGAATTAAAACCACCACACAAACCCCGATTGGAACTTATCAAAACGATCAGCACTTTTTCAGGAATCCGCTGAACAGTGTAGGTCGAATTTTCAGAATTTTCCAGAGCAGAGCTTAACGACGAAAGCAATTGCGACAGCTTTCCGGCGTATGGCCGGATCTGCATAATCGCATCCTGTGCTTTCTTCAGTTTGGCTGCCGACACCATTTTCATGGCACTGGTAACCTGTCTGGTAGTTTTTACAGATGTTATCCGGGTACGTATTTCTTTTAAATTGGCCATTTAAATTCTATGAATGAGTTATCTCATCGTGTATTATTCTGAATACCGTTCAGCCACTTCAGCAGCTACTTTTTCAATAGTCTGAGTTTCGCTGTCAGTAAGTATTCCAACTTTTATTTGATCGAGAACATTACGATACTGCATTTCCATTAATTCCAGAAAGTCGCGTTCAAAAGCTCTGATCTTTGCAACAGGCACATTCCGCAACAACTCTTTTACACCACAATAGATGATGGCAATTTGATGTTCAATTTTAAATGGAGCATATTGCGGCTGCTTCAGTATTTCCACATTTTTCCGTCCTTTATCGAGCACACGCATGGTTGCTGCATCCAGATCAGAACCGAATTTTGAGAATGCTTCCAGTTCCCGGAACTGAGCCTGATCTAATTTCAGGGTTCCGGCAATCTTCTTCATTCCTTTGATCTGGGCGTTACCACCCACACGCGAAACCGAGATACCCACATTGATTGCAGGCCGTATTCCTGAATTAAACAGGTTGGTTTCAAGGAAAATCTGACCATCAGTAATCGAAATTACATTGGTTGGAATGTAGGCTGAAACGTCACCTGCCTGAGTTTCAACAATTGGCAGGGCAGTCAAAGAGCCTCCACCTTTTACAATTCCCTTCAGACATTCAGGTAAATCGTTCATTTTGGCAGCCATCTCGTCGGAAGTAATAATCCTTGCGGCACGTTCAAGTAAGCGTGAATGCAAATAGAATACATCGCCCGGATATGCTTCGCGACCCGGCGGACGGCGCAACAACAGGGAAACTTCGCGGTACGAAACAGCCTGTTTCGAAAGGTCATCAAATATAATCAGCGCATCGCGGCCGGTATCACGGAAAAATTCTCCGATGGCAGCTCCGGCATAAGGTGCATAAAATTGAAGTGCGGCAGGGTCGGAAGCCGTTGCAGAAACGATAACGGTGTATTCCATTGCCCCGTGCTTCTCGAGGGTATAGGCCAGGTTGGCCACGGTAGAACCTTTCTGTCCGATAGCTACATAAATGCAGTAGACTGGTTCTCCCTTTTCAAAATTTTCGCGTTGATTAATAATGGTATCAATGGCTACAGCCGTTTTTCCGGTCTGACGGTCACCGATGATCAACTCACGCTGTCCGCGGCCAATCGGAATCATTGCATCGATTGCTTTCAGACCGGTCTGCAATGGTTTTGATACAGGCTGCCTAAAAATTACACCGGGAGCCCGTCGTTCCAATGGCATGACATATTTTTTTCCGGTAATAACACCTTTCCCGTCAATAGCTTCTCCAAGCGTATTAATAACCCGTCCCAGAAGTCCTTCGCCAACCTCGATTGAAGCCATGCGGCGCAGACGTTTTACCGTATCGCCTTCCCGTATTTCTTTGGTAAGACCCAGAATTACTGCTCCAACATTATCTTCTTCAAGGTTTAGTACAATCCCTTTTACGCCTGAGTCGAATTCGATCATCTCGTTCGATTCAACATTCGAAAGGCCGTAAATACGGGCAATACCATCGCCAACCTGAAGTACAGTTCCTACTTCTTCCAATTCGGACTGACTTTTAAAGCCTTCCAGTTGTTGCTTTAGTATTTCTGAAACTTCAGCAGGTTTTATATTTGCCATATTTTGAATTTTTCTATCGTTATTCTACTTCAATTCTGTTTCGAGCAATTGCTCTTTTATTTTTTTCAATTGGGTGATTATGCTTGCATCGTATTGTTGATCGCCAATCCTAAGAACAAACCCACCAATCAATTCAGGATTTACTTTTTGGCTCAGTTCGACTTTCGATTTAAATTCCTTTTCCAGAATTTGCGTGATCTCCAGCACAATGGAATCGTTAAGCGGCTGAGAACTTGTGAGCAGAGCCTTCTGAATTCCTTCTTCCTGCCGGTATAAATCTTCCAGATTCCTGAATATTCCGGGGATATATTTTTCGCGCTTATTTTCGATAATCAGGATCAGAAAATTGAGGGAAAACACATTGATTTTGTCCTGAAAAATACTTTTGATTGCCTTTATTTTGTTTGATCCTTTTACTACCGGACTATTGAGAAGCAGATTGAAATCGATGCTTGTGGCACAAACATCGGTTATTAATCCGGCATCACGGCGGAGTTCAGTGGTCAGGCTTTTTTCTTTTGCCAGGGTAAATAATGCTTTGGCGTATCGAACGTTGATTTTACTTTGATCCATACAATTATTTCAGCTTCAGATCTTTTAACAGACTTTCAACCAGTACTTCCTGGTCTTTTGATTTTTCAAGCTCCTTTTTAATGACTTTTTCGGCAATGAGTACCGACAGTTCGGCAACTTGTTTCTTGATGTCATTGATCGCTGCAGTTTTTTCAGCAGCGATTTGCTGCCTTGCGAATTCTATGCTTTTCTGAGCTTCAGCATTGGCCTGATTTTTTGCCTCAGCCACAATCTTGTCTTTGATGTCGCGGGCTTCTTTTAAAATAAGGTCTTTTTCTTTTCGGGCCTCAGCAATAATCTGATCATTGGCGGCTTTCAATCCAGCAACATCTTTTCGGGCTTTCTCGGCTGAATTCAAGGCATCAGAAATCGATTGTTCACGATCTTTCAATGCTTTCAAAATTGGTGCCCAGGCAAATTTTTTCAGGATAAAAAGGACGATCCCGAAAATGATGAGCATCCAAAATATTGTACCGTAATCCGGAGTTACAAATCCCATAGTCGTGTGATTGTAGGTTAAATAGCAGCTCAAACTCCCGGCAACCCCGGGAGCGAGCTACAAAACAGAAATTTTTTAAGCGATGAAAATTACCAATGCACAGATGATTACGGCGAAAAAAGCAACGCCCTCGATCAATGCAGCAGCAACAATCATGTTTGAACGGATGTCACCAACAGCTTCAGGTTGACGGGCAATGGCTTCCATTGCACTTGCTCCGATACGGCCAATGCCGATACCTGCTCCAATTGCAGCCAAACCTGCACCAATTGCAGCTCCCATTTTTCCGATAGCTAACTCAGCTAAAATGATAAATAATGCAGTCATAAAATTGATTTTAATAGATATTGAAAACTAATGATGTTCTGGTGAAGCCATACCGAAATACAGCGCTGATAACAAAGTAAATACATAGGCCTGAATAAACGAGACAAGCACATCGAGCAACAACATAAATACCGAAAATGCAACTGAAATAACAGATACACCCAATCCGGCTTCGATGCCCATTAGCTGGGCAAAAATGAAGATCAGGCTGACAAACACGGTTACAATCAGGTGGCCGGCAAGTATATTGGCAAAGAGTCGAACCATTAATACAAAAGGCTTTGTAATCACTCCCGTCAGTTCAACAATTGGCATCAATGGTATAGGATATTTGAGCCACCAAGGAACTTCGGGATTATAAATTTCTTTCCAGTAATGTTTATTGGTATTGAATGTGGTTACAAAGAAGGTGAATAATGCTAAAACCATGGTTACACCAATATTGCCGGTGACATTCGCACCAAAGGGAAATATTGGAATCAATCCAAGCAGGTTATTAATCAGGATAAAAAAGAAAACGGTCAACAGAAAGGGCATGAACCGTTCGTACCTCTTTTCCCCAATGGCAGGTTTTGCCACGTCATCACGAACAAACAGTATGATGGGTTCAAAAAGGTTCTGCATTCCGGTGGGGGCCTGATTTATCCGTTGCTTGGCTGATTTGGCAATACTCAGGAAAATAAATAAAAGTACAATTACACTGACAAAGATGCCGGCCACAGTCTTGGAAATCGACAAATCAACCGGCAAACTAAGAATTTCGCCCTGATCATTGAGTTCAACAATTTTGCCTTCGTTTTTGCCTTCGGCCTCAATCCTGAAATTATTATACTTTTCGTGCCCGTGATGGAATTGTGATGACATGAAAACGTTCCATCCTTTGGTTGAGCTGTATAAAATAATTGGAAGGGGAACGCTGATTTCTGTTTCGCCAAAAGTGGCGATATGCCATTCATACGAATCAGAAACGTGTTCGATGACAAATTTTCCCGCATTAAATTTTTCAGAAATTCCTCCTTTGGTGGCCGTAGAATCAGCCTCGCCGGCCCGAGTTACTCCGGTGCAAAAAAGAACTGCAAAAAGGATGACTAAAAAGGATTGTATAATTCGTGTCATTTTATTTCTCTATGATTTCTGGCGGCAACAAAATTAATTTATTTTAACTGATTACCGATAATTTTCAACTACAAAGTGAACAAGTTATTTCTTTTGGTTAACAAATTTTAAAAATTCAGATACCTCGAAAGTGGTATAAATGATATAAAGGAGTAAAAAATTGGCAAAAAACGGTTTCACATTTTCCCGGTCGAAAATCACATACACAATGGCGACCGCCAGGTAGAAAAACATTTTCAGAAAACTAACAGCCATATAGTAGGATGTAAACCGTGATCCCGATTTAACTGCGACCTTCAGTAAATATTGGTGAACCAGGATTGTTACCAAATAAAAAAAGAGAACAGTCCAAGGCAAAGCAGCTATGTAATAGGGTTGCAGTACCGTGAAGTACAGAATTCCTCCCAAAACAAGTACAATGATGGTAAGTATGGTAGATTTGATCAGAAATTGTTTCATAGAAGTCAAGCAGGATATATTTTCACTTTTGGTTTTACAGGAATTTCCGGATCGCGTGATAAATTGCCCCAACAACCGACAGGATCATCAGGACTAAAGTAAATGCCGGGAAACTCAGACTAAGCCAACGGTCAATTTTGATGCCGGCAAAAACCCCGACGGCCATTATCACAATCATTTCAAAACCCAGGCCGGAATACCGGATAAAATCATCAACCTTCTTCTTTGGTTTTTGAATTTTATTTTGGTCCATTGTTATCCGATTCGTTGCTCATTGTGCAAGTTCCGGCAAAATATGCTCCGGGTTCGATCGATAATTTTCCGGTGATAATATCGCCTGTAACATTTGATGAAGCCTTTAAAGACAGAAGCTCTCCAATGAATAATTTTCCTTTGTGGTTGCCGGCAATTTCGCAGCTTTTACATCTGATTTCGCCTTCCAGCTTCCCTGACTCGCCAATAACCAGTCGGCCTTTGGTATCCAGATTTCCGGTAACTTCACCATCAATTCGAATGTCGCCATCAGAAAGTATATCTCCTGTAATCTGTGTTCCTTTGGCAATGAGGTTAATTACCTGCAGACTAATTTCACGGTTTTCTTTTGCCATTGTTTCTGTGTTTTTTTTACTATTCCAAAGATACTAAAGCAGAATTAAGATTACCCCTGAACTATGAAAAATGTGTGGATATAAAACAAGAATTGAGTATTCGGTGGAAAATACTTAATTTAAAAGACTGTTTTATCAGGAATGGTGCTAAATAAAATGGTAAAGAAAAGTAGTTATCCCTTCAAATGCTGGTTTTTTATTCCCTTCAATTTCCATATACACATTCAGTTGAATTTTGGTAATACCCCTTAAATTGGAGACCGAACGAAGCACTACCCGAGTTCTGATCCGGCTGTTTACCAATACCGGCTGGTTGAATCTGAATTCATCAATTCCGTAGTTTACCAGCATTTTAATATTTTCAACCTGAATAATCTCATCCCACATATAGGGCAACAAAGAAAGAGTAAGGTAACCATGTGCGATGGTGCTTCCAAATGCGCCTTCTGTTTTGGCTCTTTCCGCATCAACATGAATCCATTGATGATCGAAAGTGGCGTCAGCAAATTTATTGATTTGCTCCTGGGTAACTGTCATGTAGGAAGAGACTCCAAGTTGGAGACCTACATGTTCTTCAAATTCAGCGTGACTTCTGATAATCAATTTTTCCATTACCGCGTTGAATCAGGTGTATACTAATTTAGTTAACTATTTCGGATCGTAAGCCCATTTCAGATAGACACTTCCCCAGGTAAAACCAGCGCCAAAAGCAGCCAGAATGATTTGGTCACCTTTCTTTAACTGATTTTCGTAATCGTATAAACAAAGTGGGATTGTGGCAGCAGTGGTATTTCCATATTTCTGAATATTAACCATTACCTGCTCTTTGTCAAGTCCCATTCTGCGGCCAACTGCGTCAATGATTCTCATATTTGCCTGATGTGGGACAAACCACTTAATATCGTTGTTGGTTAGCTGATTTTTTGCCATTAATTCGAGCGCAACATCAGCCATATTCGAAACTGCAGATTTAAAAACAGCCTGACCTTCCTGAAGCACAAAATGCTCGTCATTATCGATTGTTTCGTGGGTTGCCGGCCTTAAAGAACCACCACTTTTTATCTGAAGGAATTGACTTCCGCCTCCGTCAGTGCGGTTGATATGATCCATTACACCTAAATCTTCGGTGGTGGGCTCGAGCAAAACTGCTGCAGCACCGTCGCCGAATAACGGACATGTTGCCCTGTCTTTATAATTGGTGACGGATGACATCATGTCGGCGCCCAAAACTATAACCTTCTTGTATTGACCGCTTTCAATGAATTTTGCGCCGGTTGTCAAAGCAAATACAAATCCTGAACAAGCAGCGGTAAGATCAAAACTCCAGGCGTTAACAAGTCCGGCTTTAAAATTGATAATATTGGCAGTTGCAGGCAGCGGACTGTCCGGAGTCATGGTAGCACAAATCAGTAATTCAATTTCTTCTGGTTTGGTTCCCGTTTTCTCGAGTAACTGCTTAATTGCTGCAGTTCCCATATCAGAGGTTGCCATTCCTTCTTCTTTCAAAATCCGGCGCTCTTTGATACCAATTCGCTGCATGATCCATTCATCAGATGTTTCAACCAGTGTGCTCAATTCTTCATTAGTCAAACGATACTCCGGAAGAAATGCTCCAACGCCTGTTATTGCAGCATGAATTTTATCCATATTATTTTTTTTTAATCAAATCCCCTGTCTCCTCAGTTCCGGTCCAATCCGAAATTTCAGTGTCAAACCTTAGGAAACATTAGAGCTGTAAATTGCGGCGCAAGATAGAAGGAAAAACCGAATAGCAAAGCAAAAAAAGGCAAATATATTTGCCTAACTCCTTTTGAAACAATTAATTAAATTGTTCGAATATTAAATCAGGAGAATATAGAAATGAACAGAAGCGTATTTTTCTTCTGCTCATTTTTATGTAAATATTATACAGTAACGTCTTTTTCGATTGCCAACTTACCTCTGTAATGTCCGCATTCCGGACAAACAGTGTGGTATTTAACAGTTGTACCACAATTTGAACAAGAAGCCAATGTGGCTGGTGTTGCTTTGTAATGTGTTCTTCTTTTGTCTCTGCGGGCTTTTGATACCCTGTGTTTTGGATGTGCCATCTTAACTTATCTTTATTCGTTATCTAATAATCTCTTTAAATCATTCCATACAGAAGGATTTTCATTGCCTTCTCTCACAATATATTTCTCCAGTTTTCCGATCATTTCCGGATCACATGTTGAATTTCCATTTTCATCATCAGGATGAATTTTCTTGATTGGAATAGCCAAACCAATAAATTCATAAATCAATTGAGCTACGTTCAGCTGGTAATCGTTGGTGCTCACCCAAATCACATCATCGCCTTCAACAAACTCCTTTTCGCCAAATTTGACAAAAATCCGATCTTTACTTTTGATCGGCTGATTGTACATTTCCAGACAACGATCGCACTGAACCTGAACGGTTCCCTGCACCTCAAACCAGAAAATCATCAGCGAACTCTGTTTCTCAACGGTCACCCGAACGCTTACTTTTCCTTCATCTACGATGCCACCTTCAAATTCTGCAAAGAATTTCCGGTCGGCTTCATAGTCAAAAATGTGCTTACCTTGCGATAGACCTTTGAATGCAATGTTATAGTATGACAGTATGCTCATTGCCTGAAAAAAGTTTTGCAAAAGTATAAAAAATATGCATACACGAAAAATATATTCATTTTTTTAACACGCTGAAGTACCTAAAATACTTTTTCCTGAATAATCCGTTCTTCTTCAACAAATTACCATGAAATCAGATTGTTAATAAGTTACCTTTTATTCAGGATTATCCGGAAGGTAGTTCCCTTGTTGATTTCTGACTGTTTCAGAAATATTTTCCCTTTGTGATAATTTTCGACAATACGTTTAGCCAGAGACAGTCCGAGTCCCCAACCTCTTTTTTTAGTTGTAAATCCGGGCTGAAAAACAGTTTTAAAATATGCTTTTGAAATTCCTTTGCCAGTATCTGTTACATCAATAAGAATCTGGCTGCCCTTTTCAGCAATGGATACCAGAATCGTTCCGTTGTTGTTCATGGCATCGATCGCGTTTTTACAAAGATTCTCGATGACCCAGCTAAACAAAGAAGCATTGAGCGGAACCTCGTAATTTTTATTTTGGTCAAAGTCGAGCACAAATCTTACTTTTCCTGATGAACGGGTAATCAGGTAATCAACGGTGGATTTTACTGTTTCTGCAACATTGGTAAGAATAAGTTCAGGAATTGAACCGATTTTCGAGAAACGCTCGGTTATTTTTTGAAGGCGGTGCGTATCTTTTTCAAATTCCTGAATCAGGTTCTCGTCAATGTTCTGCATTTTTAACAACTCGACCCATGCCATCAGTGATGAAATTGGTGTTCCCAGCTGATGGGCCGTTTCTTTCGACATACCCACCCAAACCTGGTTTTGTTCAGCATTTCGGGAAGAGTTGAATGCCAGATAGGCAACCAGAATAAACAAAAAGATGACAGCGAACTGGATCAACGGATAATACTTGAGGTTTTCGAGTAAAACCGAATCACGGTAATACAAATATTGCTTTTCTGTTTCTGAAATGGATATGATAATCGGTTCATTTTCCTCCTTCATTTTCCGAAGTTCCCTGATCAGTACTTTTTCTTTGTTTATTTCCGAAAATGAGATGTTTCTTGTATCTCCGATTTTATCCAGACTGTCAGTAATAATGATTGGAATAGTCGTATTGCGGTTAAGAATATCAACCAGAAAAGTCATGTCCAGATTTGAATTAATTTCGGAACTGGCAAGTTTCTGGGTCGCTTTGGCCCATAACTCAACATTTTTCCGCTCTTCGACAGCCATTTTTTTAACCAGCCAGTTCGTGTAGAAAAATGAGGCAATGCCAATGGTCACAGCCAACAGCAGCAGTAAAATTTTCCAGCGACGTTTCTTAAAATAAAATTCCAAGGTGAGAATATATTTAGTGTATGCCAGATAAACGCAACAACTTTTCAAAAAGTATAAAACTGGTTAAGCTTCAAGCACGAAGGCTTTGGCTGATTTGTATATACCTTGCTGATCAATCCCGTAATCACGGAAAAGTTCTTCCGGAGTTCCCTGATCAATAAACTGATCTGGCAACCCTATTCTTTTCAACTGAGCTTCATACTGGTTATCGGCCATAAATTCCAAAACTGCGCTGCCAAATCCTCCCTGCAAAACACCGTCTTCAATGGTTATCACCCGCTTGAAGTTTCTGAAAACCACATGAAGTGCTTCTTCGTCCAAAGGTTTTACAAATCGCATATCGTAGTGGGCGGTACTGATTCCATCTTTCAGAAGCATTTTTATAGCCCGGCCTGTCTGGATTCCAACAGTTCCAATCGTCAGAATGGCGAGATCATTTCCTTCCGAAAGCTTCCTGCTTTGTCCGACAGGTATTGCTTTCATGGGTTGATGCCAATCGATTACACAACCACAGCCCCGGGGATACCGAATGGAAAATGGACCATGATTTTCATTCTGGGCAGTAAACATCAGGTTTCGCAATTCAAGCTCGTCCATTGGAGCTGAAACAATCATATTTGGAATGGATCGCATATAGGCCAGATCAAATACTCCGTGATGAGTTGCGCCATCAGCTCCAACCAAACCACCGCGATCGAGGCAAAACACAACTTGTAAATTCTGCAAAGCTACATCATGAATAATCTGATCGTACGCTCTTTGCATGAATGTTGAATAAATGTTGCAGAACGGCAGCATTCCTTGAATAGCCAGTCCGGCTGAAAATGTTACTGCATGTTGTTCTGCAATTCCAACATCAAAGGTACGGGTTGGCATTTTTTCCATCATCAGATTTAATGAACAGCCCGTGGGCATGGCAGGAGTAATGGCAACAATCCGGCTATTCATTTCGGCCAGTTCAATCATCGTTTGACCGAAGACGTTCTGGAATTTCGGTGGTTTATTTACCGCACATTCACAGTCAAGGATTTCGCCGGTAACTTTATCAAATTTACCGGGAGCATGATATTCCGTTTGATTCAGTTCGGCTTGTTTAAATCCTTTCCCTTTTTTTGTAATCACATGCAAAAGTTTCGGTCCGGGAATATTACTCAGGCTTTGTAAAACCTCGGTTAAATATACCACATTGTGCCCGTCAACCGGACCAAAATAGCGAAACCCCAATCCTTCGAACAGATTCGACTGCTTTAGAAACATGGCTTTTATGGCAGATTCCGTTTTTTGAACCAGCCGACGGGCTTTTGGCCCAAATCCGTTCAATTTTCCAAGCCCGTCCCAAATGTCATTTTTAAGGCGATTATAGGTCTGCGATTTGGAAATCTTGAGCAGATAGTTGCTCATTCCGCCTACATTGGGGTCAATTGACATGTTATTATCATTCAGGATAACAAGCAAATCAGATTTGTTGACAGCAGCATTATTCAAGCCTTCAAAAGCCATTCCTCCGCTCATGGCACCATCACCAATAATAGCCACAATCTTTCGGTTTTTTTCTTCTTTCAGCCGGGCAGCAACTGCCATGCCGAGTGCAGCTGAAATTGAAGTACTCGAATGTCCGACTCCAAATGTATCGTAGATACTTTCAGATGGTTTGGGAAATCCACTGATTCCTTTGTATTTTCTGTTGGTATGGAAAACATCTTTCCGTCCGGTGAGAATTTTATGTCCGTAGGCCTGATGTCCTACATCCCAAACCAATAAATCGTAAGGAGTTTTGAATACATAGTGAAGTGCAACAGTCAGTTCAACAACACCCAGGCTGGCACCAAAATGTCCGGGATTTGTCGAAACTTCCTCGATTATAAAATTCCTGAGTTCATCACAAACTTCAGGTAATTGATCCACATTCAACTTTCGTAATTCAGAAGGATCGTTGATCTGATCCAGTAAACTTGCAATTTTCTCAACCATCAACTATCAATTTTGCATCCAAATATACAATTTATGACCAGTAAAACGAAGAACAAAAAATTCAACGATTCAGTAAATATTTTAATTTGAATTTTTTATCACCTGATCAAATCCGCTTAAATTATGCGAACTTTTTATTGTCCAACGATTTGTAAAGTTCTATATTTACCTGACTAAAACGCACAAATCATGAATAAAATATTAATCGTATTCAGCATTTTATTGCTTTCATCGTGTGTGACTTCCAAAAAGTATAAGCAACTAACCGCTAATTTTCAGGAAAGTGAAAAAACGGTACAGTCAATCAAAGAACAGAATCAGTCTTTAAAGGTTCAGATTGATCAGGCACAAATCAGAATAGAAAAGCTAACCATGGAATACGATGAACTTTTGACGAAATATAAGGAACTTGAAAGTCAGTTAAAAAGCCTGCAAGTTGGCAGTTCAGAAGAAATAGCCCGGTTAATTGTAAAACTTCAGGAGACTCAAACCGACTTGCAAAAGCGCGAAGAAATCCTGAAAACTGCTCAGACGGAACTTGAACTTCGAAGTCAGCGAATGAAAGAGCTCGAGATTGCCATTCAGCAAAAAGATGACGCTGTAAAACAGCTACGGCAAAAAGTAATTGATGCCCTCGTGGGGTTCAATAATAAAGGACTAACCATTCAAGAGAAAAACGGCAAAGTGTATGTCTCGCTTGACGAACAACTGTTGTTTAAAACCGGTCAGTGGGACGTTGATCCAAAAGGCCAGCAGGCACTTACGAACCTTGCTGAAGTGTTGGGAGTAAATCCGGATATCAATGTTTTGGTTGAAGGACATACCGACAATGTACCGATGCGTGGAAGTGGCATGGTTAAAGACAACTGGGATCTGAGTGTGATGAGAGCTACCGCTGTTACCCGAATTTTGCTCAAGAATAAAGCCATTGAGCCCAAACGGATTACTTCAGCCGGACGAGGTGAATTTTTCCCTATTGATGAAGCCGATACGCCTGAAGCACGCCAGAAAAACCGGAGGACTGAAATTATTCTGACTCCACGTCTGGACGAAATATTCAGGATTCTGGAGAATAATTAAAACGATCAGAAATATATTTATAGCTTGATTGTTCGCCTAACCTTTTTGTTGAACCCTGTAATCTCAGTATATCCAATTTTCCGAAGTATTTCAGTAGCTCCTTCATAATGACGGGCAATATCAGCTGCACGATGGGCATCAGAAGTCAGTGTAAGCGGAATGCGATGTTTATAGCAGAATTCGAGCAATTTTGGACCCGGGTGATATTCAGCACAGGGACGATCGATGCCTCCGGTGTTAAATTCAACCACGAGATTGTTAGCTTTTATTACCTTGATGGTTTCTTCAAAAAGCTTGTCCTGATTGGATTCCGGATAGATTCTGAATTTTTTGATGATGTCGATATGGCCAATAATATCGAATAATCCGGAATTTGCTGCCTGCTGAATCAGCCCGAAATACATATGATAAAGTTCGTCGTTGGTCCATTTCCCATAGAGTGATTTATCCGTATCAAAATTCCAATCGTCGATAAAATGAACCGATCCGATCACATAATCGACCGGAATTGTTTCGATTAATTCTTTCAGCTCCTTTTCACAATCCGGGAAATAATCAACTTCTATACCGTAACGAATAGCAATCTGATCTTTGTATTTCAATTTCAAATCTGTAATTTGCTCAGTCATCACGGGGATATCTTCCATTCGGATAGCCCAATCGAAAGGCTGGAGGCAAATATGGTCGCTAAAGCCGATTTCATCTAAGCCTTTTTCGATTGCAACCTGAACCATTTCTTCATACGTATTCTTCCCGTCAGAAAGGATAGAATGAGTATGATAATCGACCATTCCAATCATGGTTTGTTGAATTACTTTAATTTTTTTGTTCCTGAACCTGAGATAACCGGCATCAAAAAAATTGAGACGGCTAAAAGAAGCCGCCTCAAAGCCATGAAAACAATTAAACAATGTTCAGAAAACAGAAAACAATTATATCGTTAGAATCTCTATGCTCTTCTCGTCAAATACTTTATCAACTTTCTTGCTGAAGTTATGAATCATTTCCTGAACTTCTTCCTCAGCATCCTTTTCCAAATCCTCAGAAAGACCGTCTTTCAAGAGTTTCTTCAGATTATCGTTGGCATCTTTCCGTGCACTTCGTAAACTCACTTTGGCAATTTCACATTCTTTGCTGGCTTGTTTCACCATGTCTTTCCGACGTTGTTCAGTTGGTGCAGGTACATTAATCCGGATGAATTCCCCATTGTTATCGGGATTAAAGCCCAGGTTCGAATTAATGATTGCTTTTTCAATCGGATGAATCATTGTTTTTTCCCAGGGTTGAACAACAATTGTCCGGGCATCCGGGGTATTAATGTTTGATACCTGGGCTATCGGAACCATGTTCCCGTAATACAAAACCATGACCGTATCCAACATCCTTGGGGAAGCCTTTCCTGCACGCAGATGTACCAACTCTTTATCAAGATGGGTAAGTGCATGCTCCATTCTTTCCCTGCAAATATCGATGACCATTTGAACTTCTTCGTGCATATGAACTTACTCTTTCTGTTGATTAAATGTGCTGAGAGCAAATATAGAAAAAATTAAAGAGAATAAAAATACCGGTAATATTTCCTTTAACAGCAACTCTCTGCTTAACGGTGAACGTAGGTCCCAATGTTTTGACCTTCCAAAACTCTTTTCAGATTACCTTTAATGTCCATATTGAAAACAATGATCGGCAGATTATTTTCCATACACATGGCTGTAGCGGTGAGATCCATTACAGTCAGCCCGAGTTTGTGAACTTCATCAAACGATATTGTTTCGAAGCGTGTAGCAGTCGGATCTTTTTCAGGATCAGCCGTATAAACGCCGTCAACACGCGTACCTTTTAACATGACATCAGCTTCAATTTCAATTCCCCGTAACGAGGAACCGGTGTCGGTTGTGAAATACGGATTTCCGGTGCCCGCAGAGAAGATAGCCACTTCGCCTTTTTCAATGATTTCCAAGGCTTTGTCCTTTGAGAAAAATTCACCGATTGGCTCCATCCGGATAGCGGTCAAAACACGCGATTTGCATCCAATGCTTTGAAGT
>JBAWZG010000039.1:0-24086 GCA_037143155.1 Bacteroidia bacterium | reverse complement strand
TCAGTGAACGAAGGAGCAATCGTATCGCTGGACGGTTCAGCTTCTTCCGATCCCGATGGTAATCCACTGACTTATAAATGGACTGCACCAGCAGGGATTATACTAAGTTCAAATACGGTAGTTAACCCGACCTTTACAGCTCCTGCAGTCACGGTCAATACAAGTTACACCATTTCCCTCGTGGTGAACGATGGATTGGCTGATTCACCTGCCGATCAGGTAGTAATCACGGTTAAGAATTTAATAAATGGAATTCCTGTAGCCAATGCCGGGCCAGACCAGTCAGTGAACGAAGGAGCAACCGTATTGCTGGACGGTTCGGCTTCTTCCGATCCTGATGGAAATCCCCTGACTTACAAATGGACCGCACCGGCAGGAATTACACTGAGTTCAACAACCGATCAGAAACCAACATTTACAGCTCCGGAAGTAACGATCAATACCAGTTACACTATTTCCCTCGCGGTGAACGATGGATTGGTTGATTCACATGCCGATCAGGTTGTAATCACGGTTATGCAGGTCAATAAAGTTCCGATTGCCAATGCTGGTCCTGATCAATACGTCAATGAAGGAGTTTTGGTCACTTTGGATGGAACAGCGTCTTCTGATCCGGATGGAAACCCGCTCACATATTTGTGGACTGCTCCTACTGGAATTACTCTTAGTTCAACAACCGATCCTAAACCAACTTTTAACGCTCCGAATGTCAGTTCTGATATCAAATATACATTTTTACTGGTGGTGAATGACGGATTTGCCGATTCGCCTAAAGATCAGGTAGTAATAACAGTTAAACAGACAGACCAGGTACCGGTTGCCAATGCCGGGCCAGACCAGTCGGTATTCGAAGGTGACCTGGTTACCCTCGATGGTTCGGCATCTTCCACTCCGAGCGATTGTCCGGTAAATTATCAATGGCCTTGTCCGGTAGAAATGGGTATAGGTAAAACCTATGTTACCCGGATTACCTTTACAGGGCATGAGGTTATTCCAACAACCGATCATACCATTACCCTGCAGATTGAAGATGCTTCCACTGTTGTTGATCCGGCCCTGAAATTTCAGTGGGTGATCCCTGCCGGGGTTACTTTGAGTCCAAAGATCATCGCCAAAGTCACCATTGTCACGCCTGTAAACACCGCAGATAAAAAATGCATTTTCTCCCTGGTAGTTTTTGATGGCTCCAATTCAGTAGAACCCGGAAATGGTATAATAACCTACGTTTCTATTCCACCATGCGAAATACCATTGGTTTCAGTGACTTCAATTAAGTTATCAGTTACCTCTCCTGAGCCTTCAACTGCAGTCGCCTATAAATTTTCCATGCTCGTTTACGACGGTTCAGGCTCAGCCACTCCTGAAAATGGAGCAATGACTTATTTCTTTATTCAGCCAACTGATATCAATCTAAGTTCACCAACCGTGGCCAAACTGACAATTACTTCTCCTGATGGCCCGACTGATCCGAACTATGATTTTTCGCTGATCATATGCAATGGTTCCGACTCGCCTGATGCAGGAAATGGTTCATTGACTTATCGATGGATTGCACCACCCGGAATAACACTCAGCTCAGAAACTGATTCCAAACCTACCTTTATCGCCCCTCAAGTTGATGTCGATACTGACTATACATTCTCATTGGTGGTAAACAATGGAAAAGCCGATTCACCTCCCGATCTTGTGGTGATTACCGTGAAGCACATCAATAAAGCACCAACGGCCAATGCCGGAGCTGATCAGTCGGTACCCAAAGGTGCCTCAGTTACACTGGATGGATCTGCCTCATCAGACCCCGAAGGCGATGCGCTGACTTATTTATGGACTGCCCCTGGCGGAATTAATCTGAGTTCAAACACAGACAGCAAACCGACTTTCACAGCACCGAATGTTGCAGTGGATACCGAATACACCTTTTTATTGGTGGTCAGTGATGGAAAGCTTGATTCACCAGCCGATCAGGTTGCAGTTCTGATACGCAAAGAGAACCAGGCTCCGACTGCTATTGCAGGTCCGGATCAGTCCGTGAACGAAGGATCTTTGGTCTATTTTGACGGTTCGGCTTCTTCCGATCCCGATGGCGATGCCCTGACTTACAAGTGGATCGCCCCTGTGGGTATTACACTTTCTTCGGAAACGATTGCCAAGCCAACATTTGCCGCTCCCCAGGTCAGCACCGATACAAAATATACTTTCTCGCTGGTAGTAAACGACGGACTAACCGATTCACCTGACGATGAAGTGATCGTAACTGTTCGGAATGTAGATCATGCGCCATACGTAAAAAATCCAATCCTGGATATTTCGGTTAATAAAGCAGCTCCCGATCAAATCATCGATCTGAAAACTGTATTTGCTGACGATGATTTCGGCGATGTATTGGTTTACAGCCTTACCTCAAACACCAATGAACTGGCAGTTGAAGCGACAATCACAGGATCTGATCTGACCTTAAATTTTTCAGATCTGAATATCGGTTCATCAGAAATAGTCATTACTGCAAGTTCAAACGGAAAAGAAGTCAATTCAAAGTTTACGGTGGAAGTCGATATTCCAACCATGATTAATACGTTTTCTGATGATGCTGAGGTGGAGATTTATCCCAGCCCTACTATGGGATTGGTTCAGATAAAATTCAACCACCAGCCCACCTCCGGAAGTCGGATAACAGTTTATGATATTACAGGAAAGATAATTTACATGTCGCAGGCTTTAAATAAAACCGAATCGCTTAACCTGACTGGTAAACCCAAAGGATTGTATTTTATAAAGATAGATCAGAAAATTCCCAAAACCTATAAACTGATCATAACGGAATAAAATTTGGCTAAAAGATGTCACCCTTCTCATAAACATCCATCGAATATTAATTTGGTGGGTGTTTTTTTTGATTAAACTCAGGTTCTGTATTTCTGTGAAAACAAAACATAGATCAGAACTCCGGAAACCACACCAAAACTATTTGCCAAAATATCGTTTGGATCAAAAGATCTTCCCATATGCATACTTCGTTGCATATACTCCATGAAAATGCCCCATCCGATTGTTACGGGAATAATAAGCAACAACCACGAAAAATTTAGTTCTGTTTTAACAGACCAACAAGAAAGGAGCGAGAATATAAAATACATAAGAATATGTACTACTTTATCCATCCCTGGGAACATTGGGATTTTGGGGAAATCCTGAGGTGGAAGCAAAGACAAAACTGCAATGCACCCAACATATAAGACAACCAGAAGAAAGCGAACCGGTTGCTTTACTTTAAAAAGAAATGATATCATATATAAAAATTACTTGCCAAATTTGCTAATTAAAACGCAAAAAGGAGAAATATGTTTATTCAAAACGGAATACTCTCTTCGAAATAATTACTCACAAATGAAGAGTCGGTCCGACTTCATGTTATGGAATAAAAAGTGGCTATCAGAGCGCTGCTACCAATTGTCGGAGCTTAGTTTCAGCAACTTTCAGATTGAATTTAAAGTTGATCAAACGTGTCAGAGAATCCTCATAGCTTTGCTGAGCCTGCCTCACTTCCAAAGCTGTTGTTTGTCCAAACCGTAGGCGTTGCATCGAAATTTCCAGGTTTTCCTTTACCAAATCACTGTTTTCCTGTTCGATGGAAAGTAAACTCTGCTGGTTTTCGAAATCGGTCAGTGCATTCTGAAGCTGGGTATTAACCTGAATCTTGCTGCTTTCCAAATCATATTCTGCAGATTGAAGCTGAATTTTAGAATTGGCTATCAATCTTGAGACATTTCCTGCCTGAAAAATTGGGATTGAAATACTTCCACCAATATTTGGACCGTAGGTTCGGTTTGACAGGGTTGATCCGACAGTATTGGAGGAATATTGAAAACCATAACCGGTATTCAGGTTGACTTGCGGCAACCTAATGGCTTTAAATTCGTTGATACTGAGTTTTGCAATATCTATTTCTTTCTGAAGTGACAATAAATTGGTATTATTCTTATATATCAGTTTTTTTAATTCGGCCTGATCTGGCTTATAATTCAATGGTATAGAATCCATCACACCGTAGGCAGTTGAATCAGTATTCAGGCTAAGAATCTCGTTCAAATTTCGTTTTGCTGAAATAATAATACCTTGTTGTGTGATTGCATTTTCCTTCGAAACATTTAAGTCGATTTTGGCTTGTAACAGGTTGTTCTTCGCCGATGAACCAGAATTAAAGCTGGTTTGCAAAATCGTTACCCGTTCCTGATTAAAGGAAATCACTTTATTGATTGAACCGAGTTGCTGCTGTTGTTTCACCACGTTGAAATATGCAACAATCACATTATAGGCTGTTTGCATGACCTGATTCCGAAATTGAATCTCACCAAGAGCTTCAATTTCGTTCAGTTTATTTTTGGTTACAAACATTTTACCGCCATCATACAAGGTCCAGTTTAGTACCACTCCTGCGTTAACTGCATTTGTTCCTGCGTTTGCATAGTTGATGGTCGTATTCTGCGATTGATGAATGGATGAATTATTCAGCGAATATTTATCTGAACCATTAACATAAACCGTGGGCAACATGCCAGCATTTCCGGCAGTATTGTTTAAACTGTCGATTTTCGCTGTGTTCCTGGAAATCAATATATCATAGCTGTTTTTCATTGCAATGGCAACCGCATCGTCCACCGTAATTAACTTTTGGGCGGACAAAACAGGAACCAGTCCCATCGTCAACAACAGTATTAAAACTCCTTTTCTCATTGATGTCATTTTTAAATACTTATCGCTTCTTTCTCAACAAAATTGTCTTCAAGCTTCTTATCAGCCATTAAAACATACATGGTAGGGATAACGAAAAGTGTGAAAATCAGTGCAAAAAACAAACCGCCAACCACAACAATTCCCAGTGGAACGCGACTTGAAGCACCTGCTCCCAAAGCCAATGCGATGGGCATAGCTCCGAAAATGGTTGCCAGCGAAGTCATTAAGATTGGTCGCAAACGGGCCACTGCAGCTTCAAAAGCTGCCTCTGAAATTTTCAGTCCGAGTTTACGTTTTTGGTTGGCAAATTCAACAATCAATATTCCATTTTTAGTGACCAGCCCAATCAGCATGATGATACCAATTTCAGAAAAAATATTCAATGTTTTTCCAAAAATCCAAAGTGACAACAAGGCACCCGCGATTGCCAGCGGAACGGTAAGCATGATAATAAACGGATCGCGGAAACTTTCGAACTGAGCGGCCAAAATCAAATAGATCAGGACCAGTGCAAAGATCAAAGCAAACGAAATGTTTGAACTGCTTTCGGCAAAATCGCGCGAAGAACCCATCAAATCGGTATGAAAGCTTTCGTCCAATATTTTTTTCGAAATTTTATCCATCTCGGCAATGCCTTCGCCCAACGTTCTTCCATCGGCCAGAGATGCTGAAATAGTTGCTGCCTTGTAACGGTTGAAGTGGTAAAGAGTTGGAGGACTGCTATTTTCTTCCATTTTTACCAGGTTATCCAACTGGATGAGTTGGCCAGTATTATTTCTGACATACAATGAAGTTAAATCGGTTGGCATCGTGCGTTCAGTTCGTTCAACCTGCCCGATGACCTGATATTGCTTCCCATTCCGGAGGAAATAATCGTACCGGCGACCGCTGAGCGCCAACTGCAAAGTATTCGAGACATCTATTTCATTCACGCCCAAACCAGTGGCTTTGAGCCGATCTACGGTCAGGTTTATCTCCGGTTTATTGAATTTCAAATTGACATCCACATTGCTGAAAACAGTATCTTTTCTCGCTTCATCCAGAAACCTTGGCAAAGCTTCCTGAATTTTGCTGAAATCCAAATTCTCAATCACATACTGAACCGGTAATTGACCGCCACCGCCGAGTGAAGTAGTAATGGTCTGTTCCTGGCTTGGTATAATCCGGGCATCTGAAATCCGTTTGTACATTTTGGACAGCTTTTCGTAAATCTGCTGCTGGGTTGCTTTACGTTGGTTCGGTTCAAAAAGAAATATATTTACAGCACCACTATTTGTACTTCCACCCATACCTCCAAAACCGCCAATTCGAGCAAACACCAGCCTTGCTTCAGGAATGCTATCAATGACCTGCTGTGCAATACGGTCCAACAGATCGGAAGTGACGTCATAGTCAGTTCCTTCAGGTGTTGTTACTGAAGTTCTTACGATACTGTGATCTTCCAATGGCGCCAATTCCGATTTAATGACCTTCGAAAGCACAAGGATAAGGCCGACTGAGATCGCCAGAATGGCAAATGAATACCATTTATTTTGCATAAAACGGCCCAGAAATTTCCGGTAGCCATTTTCCAATCCAACAAAAAATGGTTCGGTACGATAATAAAATTTAGAATGTCTGGTTTTTGATCCGCCAAGCTTAATATTTAAAACCGGGGTAAGTGTCAACGAAACAAATGCAGAAATCAGCACGGCACCGGCCAACACAATACCAAACTCCCGAAATAAGCGGCCAGTAAATCCCTGCAGGAAAATGACCGGAATAAAAACAATGGCCAAAGTCAAAGAAGTCGAGATAACAGCGAAAAAGATTTCGCGGGTTCCGTAAAGTGCGGCATTCCACTTATCCATGCCTTGCTCCCGCTTCTTGAAGATATTTTCGGTAACCACAATACCATCGTCAACGACCAATCCTGTTGCCAGAACAATCGCCAGCATCGTAAGCACATTGATTGAAAATCCAAAAATATACATGAAAAAGAACGAGCCGATCAGAGAGACCGGAATATCGATCAATGGTCGAAGAGCGATGATCCAATCCCTGAAAAACAGGAAGATAATAATCACCACCAACAAAATTGCGATGAACACAGTTTCGGTAACATCCTGAACAGACTGCCTTACAAATTTTGAACGGTCAAAACCAACATCAATAATTAATCCTGAAGGAAGGTTTTTATTGACCTCTTTGAGCCGGGTAAAAAACTCATCAGCAATCTGAATGGCATTTGCACCCGGCAAAGGAATAAGAGCCAGCGAAATACCATCGGTGCCATTCAACTTCACACCGGTTTCTTCGTTTTCAGGACCAATCATGGCGTTGCCAATATCGCTGAAACGGATGACCTGATCATTGGTTTGGCGAATAATCAGGTTATTGAAATCCTCTTCAGTAACTAAGCGTCCATAAGTTTTCACAATTAATTCCGTGGCATTGCCTCTTACTTTCCCGCCAGGCAACTCCACATTTTCTTTATTCACGGCAGTATAAACATCCTGCGCACTAATTCCATAGGCGATCATTTTGTCAGGATTAATCCAAAGTCTCATGGCCGGACGTTTTTGTCCGAACAAAGCGACAGAACTCACTCCCGGAATGGTTTGGAATTTCTCCTGAAGCACATTCTCGGCATAGTCGCTCAATTCGAAAGCGTTCATGGTGGTGCTCTGAACGGCTAATGTGATAATCGGGTCACTGTTGGCATCCGATTTACTGACAACCGGTGGGGCATCAATGTCCTGAGGCAAACTTCTGGCCGCCTGCGCAGTTTTATCGCGGACATCGTTGGCAGCTTTTTCAAGGTCGGCCCCAACATTAAACTCAACGGTGATGTTGCTGCTTCCAATGGATGACCCTGATGAAATTGACTTGACACCCTCAATCCCGTTGATCGCCTTTTCGAGCGGTTCGGTGATCTGCGATTCCATAATTTCAGGATTGGCACCTGCATACGAAGTTTGTACGTTGATGGTGGGCGGATCAATGGCCGGATATAAGCGAACTCCCAGAAAATTATATCCGACAACTCCAAAAAGGATGATAATTAAACTCATCACGATGGAAGCTACCGGCCGCTTGATCGAAAAATCGGATATATTCATATCGAATCTCTTTTAACAGTCGAATAATTCAGGATTGCTCCCGGTTTAAGGAAAAGAAGGCCAGTGGTTATTATGGTATCGCCGGGATTAATTCCACCAATAACTTCAATTCTGGAAGATTTTCGAATACCTGTCTTGACTGTTACAAATTTAGCCTTTCCTTTACTGGCAACAATCACACGTTTGACTTTCTCCTGTGGGATAACTGCCTGTGTTGGAATTAAAAGGGCCGCTTCAATTTGCTTCAGGCGCAGTTCGACAGTGGCAAAAGCGCCAGGAACCAGCGATGCCGAGGGATTTTTAACCACGGCACGTGCTTTCAGGTTTCGGGTAGTGATCTCAATTCCTTGTTCCGAGGCGATTACCTCTGCATCGTATTTTTGGTCGTCACCCTGAATGGTGAATTGCACTTTGGTTCCGGGTTTAATTTCGCTGCTGTATTTCTCCGGAACGCTAAAATCAAGCTTCAGTTGGTCGACCTCCCGAAGTGTAACAAGTGCCGTATTGGTTGAAACCTGTGCTCCCAGACTTACATTTCGTAATCCAACAGTACCGTCAAAAGGAGCCTTGATTTTGGTCCGGCCAATCTGCACAATGAGTACCTCGATGTCAGCATTGATGGACTTTACCAGCAACTGAGCCTGATCATAATCCGATTGGCTGATGCCATTTATCTTGATCAGTTCGTCTTGCCGTTTTAAGGTTTCTTCTGCAATTTGTAGTTGTGCCTGAGATTTTCGTAACTGTGCTTTTAAATCTTCATTGAAAAGCTCAATCAAAATGGTTCCCCGTTTCACGGTTTTTCCTTCCTGCAGGTTGATGACTACGACCCGCCCTGAAACTTCAGGCATGATAACTGTTTCTTCAAACGGTTTTAAGGTTCCCGATATGGTAATCGATTGATCAAGAATGGAAGGTTTTACAACGAAAGCTTCAACTCTGAGACCACTGAGTTGCTGCTTGGCGCTTTTAGTTTCGGGTGCTTTTTGTTGACAGGCAAAAATTGCGAAAGCAAGAAATGGTAAGCTTAACAGACGAGTTGGTGTAAATTTCATAGGTATTCTTATATAAGGACAAAATCCGGTGTAAAATTAACCTTTTATATCAGCAATAGACTATACTCCCCACAAATGGATTAATCAGAAAGTGAAAAATTGGTCATATTTTCTATTTCTGAGAGTATACTCATTCAAGCCTGAAACTATCGGATTCGACTTCTTTACTGTTTTACAACAATTATGCAAATTTACAGAACTTATATACCGCTTGTTGAATTAGTTTTGCTACGTTAGTAAATCTTAGAGGACAACCGATTCATCAAACATCGGTGCCAAATTGATCTTATCCTAAATTCCGATAATCATGCAAATTGACCAGTCCAAAATACGAATCCATGAAATTGAGTCAGGCGACGTTGAACTCCTGACCACCTATCGAATGGCTTATCTTACTGAAATGCAGGGGGAACGAAGCGAAGAGTATCAAATCAAACTTAGGAATGAACTTAACCTTTATTTTACAAAGGCACTTGCTGAAGATCGGGTTTTTGCTTTCCTGGCCAAACAAGATAATCAGGCATTAAGTTTTGGAGCTATGGTACTAAAGAAAATTCCCGGAGATTTCAATTCATCTTCATATCTTGAAGGCGATATTCTGAATATGTACACGGTTCCTTTTGCACGTCGAAAAGGCATTTCGGCTTTAATTCTTGAACAACTGATCGCAGAAGCCCGACGAAGGGGAATCAGTAAAATAAGTCTGCATACCTCAAAAGATGGAGAAAAACTGTACCGGAAATTTGGATTCAACGAACCGGTTTATCCGGTGCTCGAATTGTGTTTGTTATGAAGAAAGAAAGCCCCATCCCCACCCCTTCCCCGATAGGGAAGGGAGCTTGGCATTTCTGCTTAGAATCATTGATGTTTTGACTTTTAAGTTAATTTTTTGTAGAAATCTAAATAAATGCTCCGGTGGCTGAGCCTATCGAAGCCAAAATTATCTAAACCCATGAACGAACCACATTTACGGATTGGAATTATGTATCAGCCGGAAATCATATTCAGGCTGAATGAACACTATTTACTGTCTCCCCATGGTATTCCATACGAACGAATTCATAAAGTAAACTACCTCGATGGGAAAATCATGTTGAACAATGAGATTCAGGACCATGATACCCTCCTTTTCGAGCCTGTCCGCTATCATGAAGCTTCGTTTGAATTGAATGATGTGGTGATTGGCATCAATTTCCATTGGGAACGTAAAGAAGATCAGCAATTCAAGGGATCTCTGGAATTCATGATTGAAAACGATAAACTGACTGCTGTCAATATTTTGCCTTTGGAAGATTACCTGATCAGTGTGATTTCGTCTGAAATGAGTGCAGCCAGCAGCCTTGAATTATTGAAAGCTCATGCCATCATATCCCGGTCATGGATTTTAGCCCAGATCAAAAAAGGCAAAGAATTGAAAGAAGCTACCGAAATCTATCAAAGTTCATCGGAAACCGCTGAAGAATATATCCGCTGGTACGACCGTGAAGACCATCTGAATTTTGATGTTTGTGCCGACGACCATTGCCAGCGTTATCAGGGAATTACCCGCCAGTCGACTGCTTTGGTAGAAAAGGCTGTTGCTGAAACCCGCGGAATGTTGCTGATGTACGATGGCAAAATATGCGATGCACGTTTCTCAAAAAGCTGTGGCGGAATTTCCGAAACTTTCGAAAATGTTTGGGAGCCAGAAGTTCATCAGTACCTTCAATCTATAGTTGATAATCCTGAAAAACCGGTAGGTTTTGATATTGATCTGACTCAGGAAGCGGCAGCAGAAAAATGGATCAGGAATAAGCCTGCGGCATTTTGCAATACCGATGCTAAACAAATTCTCTCTCAGGTACTGAACGATTACGATCAGGAAACCACCGATTTTTACCGATGGGATCTTCACTACTTGCAAGACGATTTGGCGGAACTGATTGCCAGGAAATCAGGACGTGATTTTGGTAATATTGTTGATCTGATTCCAGTTGAACGTGGCAAATCCGGAAGACTGATTAAGTTAAAAATCGTGGGAACCAAGCTCACCATGATCATTGGCAAAGAACTTGAAATCCGCAAGACATTATCTGAATCTCATTTATACAGTTCGGCCTTTGTGGTTGATAAACTAAAAATCATTGATGGTATTCCGGGAGAATTCCATTTGACCGGAGCAGGCTGGGGTCACGGAGTGGGTCTTTGCCAGATAGGTGCTGCCATGATGGGTGAACAGGGATATAAATACGATGAAATTTTGATGCACTATTTCCGGGGCGCAGAAATTTCAAAGAAATATTGAACAACTATTTAACCACAGAGAAAGCGCAGAGAGCCACAGAGACAATATAACTTCAAATATTGAATAAGTAATAAGAAACAAGAAATTAATCAATCGAAGCGATACCAAAAGCCCCCTCTTGTGGAGGGGGTTGGGGGAGGCTTCTATATCCAAACCTGACCCTTGATGACTGAAATCACCGAAACACCGAAACACCGAAACCCATGGGCATGGCTCCCCAGCCTCTATTTTGCCGAAGGGATTCCTTATGTCGTAGTCATGACTGTGGCTGTGATCATGTTCAAACGGTTCGGAATTTCGAATACCGATATTGCACTTTATACCAGCTGGCTATATTTACCCTGGGTTATAAAACCTCTTTGGAGCCCCGTAGTCGACTTGCTTAAAACCAAACGATGGTGGATTGTCATTATGCAACTGGTGATTGGTGCCGCACTTGGAGGTGTTGCACTTGCAATTCCACTTCCAGGCTTCTTCAAAATTACGCTGATTTTTTTATGGCTTCTGGCATTTAGCTCAGCAACACACGATATTTCAGCCGATGGCTTTTACATGCTTGGGCTCAACGAACACCAGCAAGCCTATTTCGTGGGTATCCGGAGTACTTTTTACCGTATCGCCATGATTACCGGGCAAGGTTTGCTCATCATTCTGGCCGGCTTTTTTGAAACATCAACCGGTCTTCCTCCTATTGAGATCAAGGTTTCGTCTAACCCGACCATTTCGAATGTGTTTCATATGCCTGAAATAACATCACCGAAGTCAAGTGTTGAAACCAATACCTTTTTTGCCGTTTTTCCACAGCAGGCTGAAATTTCCACACAGAATATTCCCGCCGAAAAATTAGATTCGATTCGAAAGATTGTTTCGGAACATAACCTGACAAACAGTTTTGTAATCCTAAAAACCGAAAATCAAACCAATGTAATTTCTGAAAATGATTTGTCATGGTGGTCCGAATACATTTCAGTTCCGTTAAAAAATTTCCTGAAAAATCATTTTCAACTTAAAGCATCAAGCTTATCAGGCAAAACATTAACTGGAAATGTGGTTGTTGTAGCCATCAAACTGAACTCAAAGCCTGAAAAAGGCAAAGAAATGGTTCTGAATATTAAATTCAGAAACGGAGACAACAGCTACAAGTTACTTGAAGGTGAGCGCCTTACTTTCAATTCAGCTAATCAGGGCAAACCGGCTTATCTGCTTTTTCAGTGCGATCCAAAACTAAAAAGCTCCACACAGGCAGTATTTAAAGGAACTTCAGGAAATATTCACCTGGCATGGAGCATTACTTTCCTGATTCTGGCAGCAATGTTTGTTCTTTTTTCAATCTATCACCGGCTGATTTTGCCTCATCCAAAATCGGATGTTCAGTCTGTCGGTCAAGAGCAAAACTTTGTGAAAGAGTTTTTTAAAACCTTCGCCTCTTTTTTCCGGAGAAAAGACATAGGAGTAATCCTCGCTTTCCTGATGCTTTACCGGGTCGGTGAAGCTCAACTGATTAAAATGGCTTCACCATTCATGCTCGATCCCAGGCAATTGGGTGGCCTTGGATTGACCACCGGCGATGTCGGGCTTCTTTACGGAACATTTGGGATACTGGCGCTGACAATAGGTGGTATTCTGGGAGGAATTGCAGCATCCTCCAAAGGATTTAAATACTGGCTTTGGTGGATGGTTCTATCTATCAACATTCCACATCTGGCGTATGTCTATCTTTCATTTGCCCAACCAGAAAATCAACTCATCATTGGTTTATGTGTTACAATCGAACAATTTAGTTACGGGTTTGGATTCACAGCATATATGCTTTATATGATCTACATTTCGGAAGGGAAGAACAAGACCGCACATTTTGCCATTGCTACCGGGTTCATGGCTTTGGGGATGATGCTCCCCGGAATGTTTTCGGGTTGGCTTCAGGAAATAATCGGCTACAAGAACTTCTTCGTCTGGATCATGTTATGTATGATTCCGGCAATGATCCCGGTTTTCTTTATCAGAGTAAAGCCTGAATTTGGTATAAAGAAAAAAGATTGAAGCTAAAATCGATTAATAATCAACTACAAAGGATATGAAAACTTTTATCAGCGACCTATCTGGCAAAGAGTTTCCTGTTTCTGAAAAAATTTCAGGAAAGACAATACGAATATCAATATTGGAATTATTGCAAAAGGAGCACCCTCAATTCACTGTCGATAAATTTCTATCTGCCAGCGAATTAAATTATTACCGCGAACAATACATCGAAAGCTTTTTGACCAAGCAAATCGGAACATTAACCCAGCTCGAAAAAACAGTATTAGTTTCGCTGAAAGACAAATCAACTTTATCGGACAAGTTAGATGGTGATGAAAAACTTGCAAATACTTTTGGACAAAGGATTGCTGATAAAGTCGCTGCCTTTGGAGGTAGCTGGACATTTATCATTTCATTTGGTGTATTTCTTTTGATCTGGATATGTATCAATATTTATTGGCTGGGCAACAAAGGTTTTGATCCGTATCCTTTCATTCTCCTCAACTTAATTTTATCGAGTCTGGCCGCACTTCAGGCTCCGGTCATCATGATGAGTCAAAACCGTCAGGAAGAAAAAGACCGGGAAAGAGGCAAGATGGATTACATGATTAACCTGAAATCGGAACTTGAAATCCGGATGTTGCATGAAAAAATTGACCATTTGATCATTAATGAGCAGCAGGAAGTAATTGAGATCCATAAAGTCCAGATTGAAATGCTGAATGACATTCTGAAACGGATCGAGAAGGTTTAAAATATCCATCAAATGAGTTCCAGCCATTACAATACTGCTTTTATAATTCTTCTTCTCGTATTTTTAAGTAGTTCGAAACAAGCAAGTTCACAAAACTCAATTGATTTTGAAAACAAAAATTTTCTGAACCGGCTGAATAACGATTCGTCATATCTGAAATTAAAGAAGAAGGTGGTTAACGAATATGTTCATGCCAAGCCAGGTCGCTGGGGTGAGTTTGTCAATGGTGTTTACGAAGATTTATACACACGGCAAAAGTTTATTGCATTTACTTTCGATGCCTGTGGTGGAGAGAAAGGGAATGGTTTCGACCAGGAATTGATCAATTTCCTGAAAATGGAGAAAGTTCCGGCAACCCTTTTTATCAGTGGAAGGTGGATCGACGAACATTTTTCTGATTTTCTGAACCTTAGCAAGGATACCTTGTTCGAAATTGAAAACCACGGACTTAATCACCGACCCTGCTCCATAGACGGCGAAAGTGAATACGGTATCCATGGCACTTCAAATGCTGCTGAAGCCTTCGACGAAATTGAAGCCAACGCCCGGAAAATTGAAGCCATTACAAGTCACCGGCCTCATCTTTATCGTTCCGCAACAGCCTATATTGACGAAGCTTGTGCGCGTTTGGCTCATGAATTGGGCATTACAGCAGTAAGTTTTCAGGTTCTTTCGGGCGATGCAGTTCCCAACACATCAGTCTCAGTAATTGAAGAAAATGTACTGAAAAACATCCGGCCCGGTGCAATCGTCATCATGCACCTGAACCATCCGGAGTGGAATACCAGCGAGGCAATGCAGAAAATCGTACCTGAACTTCGTAAGTTGGGTTACCATTTTGTCAGACTTAACCATTTTAAACTGGCAAATCGTAATGGCCAACTGTAATATTAAAAAAAATACATAAAAAAGTAGGGTACATTGACTTTGATTCGGATATAGGTTAAAATGAATGTTTAATCTTAAAAAATAACAAGAAACATGAAAACAACAATTAAAGCGTTACTGGTAATTACCACATTTGCATTTTTCGCATGCAATAAAACCGACAACATCACAGCGATTGATCCTACTTCAACCGACTTGAGTGTAACACAGTTAAAATCAGCTTCACTGACAGTGAATGATGTGGCCGTAGAAAGTGTTGCAGACCAGGCCAGTTTCGAAACCGATTTTTATGCCGGATACGAACATTTGCTGAGGCAACTTGCGCACTTCAGCGGCAAAAAAGGAAACTTATTAAAAGGTCATGGCTATTTTCACTATGCTGAAGGTCAGGTACCTGTAGTTTCGATTGATACTGCAGCTGCCGGTTATCCAATCACCATTTCAATTGATTATGGAACCGGTATTAAAACAAAACAAGGACGAATGATCGCCGGGAAAGTGACTATTGAGATTAATGGTGCGAAAAATACGGATGGAAGTTCCCGCCTTGTTACCTACACTGGTTGTGTAATCGATACAATTGGAATTGATGGAACAAGCTCCGAAACATTTAACGGTGACAATTTGACCACCCGAAAAATAACTGCTGCAAGTTCGGTAAAATTCACTTTGCCTGGTGGAATCGTAATCAATCGCATTGGGAACAATGTTCGCGATTGGCTTACAGGAGTGGGGACTCCAGACCCCACTGATGACAAAATCCAGATTACCGGAAAAATTGATGTAACAAGCACTCTTACTGATGCAACGGGCAATGTCACTACCGATACTTATGCAAGAGAAATTACAACTCCGTTGATCAGGCTTGGCGATTGCAAACATCCGGTTAGTGGAATTGTAACTTACAGCAAAAACAGCGCAGTAATTGCTACTTTGGATTATGGTGATGGAACATGCGATAATCTGGCCAAATTAACCACGGAGCCCGATGGAACAATTATTGATATCGTATTGCATGGAGAAGGGAAAGACAAGATGCCAAAAGCAAAAACCGAAGGCAAACACAAAGGCATGGAAAATGGTGGTATGCATAATAGCGGAATGGGAAAAGGAAAAGGAAAATAAGATTTATAAAATATTTAAAAGAGAGTCGCATGATACGACTCTCTTTTAAATCGAATCAATTTTCATTTATCTTTGACACCAATGAAAATTGATGAAAATTGAAAAAAGAAGAGTTCAAAGCCTTGTTCGATGCACATTTTGAGGACGTCAGAAGATATGTACTTTACCGTTCAGGAAATGACGAAATCGCTACTGATATTGCCCAAGATACATTTCTCAGATTATGGGAAAAGCAGATTACGGTCGACCCTAAAAAGGTAAAAGGCTTACTCTTTAAAATTGCTGGTGATCTTTACATCACTCACTACCGAAAAGAAAAAGTTGCATTTAACTTTTTCGCCACCTTTCAACCCAATCATAAAAGTACAACTCCCGAAGACGAAATTAACTTTCAGGAACTCAAGAATGCCTATGACACAGCTTTAAAATCGATGCCGGAAAAACAACGAACCGTATTCCTGATGAATCGGATTGACGACTTAAAATACAAGGAAATTGCCAATCAATTGGGACTGAGCGTCAAGGCGATTGAAAAGCGCATGAGCCAGGCCCTCGACCATCTTAAAATTCATTTGAAAGACAAAATATCTGGTTTGATATTATTTTTTCTGGGGTTTCGTTTAAGCCGGAGCAAAACTTCAAATACCAAGTGAAAGAAAATAAGGAACATATTGACCACATTGCTGTTGACAAGCGAAGCAAAACCTTTTTCGCCGATGGAGAATTCAACTGGACGAGAAGTGAAGCCGATATTTGGTCTGTGCTTGAAGCAAAAATAGATGCTCTGCCTGCTGGCCGTTCCCGTAAATTCAATTTTGACCTTTCAAAATTAGCTGTAGCTGCAAGCATTCTGGTATTCTTCAGCGTGCTTGGCTTTCTTCGTTTTTATTCTGTACGGATAGAAACTTTAACCGGACAGCACCTGTTGGCCGAACTCCCCGACCATTCGAAAGCCGAACTGAACGCCCAGAGCAATATTATCTATTATCCTTATTGGTGGCGAGTTAGCCGCATTGTAAAACTCGATGGCGAGGCATTTTTCGAAGTGGAAAAAGGTAAAAAATTCACCGTAATATCATCCAAAGGTACTACCCAGGTATTAGGAACCACCTTCAACATTTTTTCGCGCGACAACGTTTACAAAGTAACCTGCGTTTCAGGCAGTGTGAAAGTTAAATCCGGAACAGGTTCAGAAGTAATCCTGAAGCCGAACAGTAAAGCGGAAATTGATGCTGATGGTAAGATCAATGTCCTGACTAATATTGAGACCTATCCTGAAATATCATGGAAGAAAAATGTTTTTTTATTTCATGCATCACCGGTACTTCAGGTTTTTTCTGAAATTGAAAGGCAATATGGAGTGAAAATTAATGCACCAGCCGATAACTTTACACTTTACACCGGGAATTTTTCCAAAAATCAAAAAGTAGAAGAAATCCTAAGTTATGTATGTCCTGCACTCGGATTAAAATATATCCAAAAATCATCCGTTGAGTATATAATAATCCCGGAGAATGAATGATCAGAAAAATCGCTATACCGTTTGTCTTTTTGATAGTATCAGTTATCGGCTCAGCTCAATCCAAAACCTACAGGATTGAAGCCAGCAACCAGCCGTTGAATACGGTTCTGCTTCAATTGCGCAATCAGTACGATTTTCAGTTTTCATACAGTGAAAATCAAGTATCGCAATTTGAAATAACAGTTTCAAAAACTTTTTATTCGAAAGAGGAAGCCGTAAGATTTCTTCTCAGGGACCTTCCCTTGCACCTCAAAATAATGGACAATGTGTTCATTATAATTCCTGATACCAGGAAAAAGAAAACCGATGAAGGAAAATATCTGGCTCAAATTGCCGGTCAGATTGTAGAAGCCGGATCTTCTGAGCCTCTGCCCTATTCAAATATTCTGATCAACAATCATCCGATGGTCGCCGATGTAACCGGAAACTTTAATTATACCACATTGGCCGATAGTTCCTACCGCGTCCGTATTTCTCATTTAGGATATTACGTTTACGATACGCTGGTATATGCCGGGATTGATCAGCGATTTAAACTTATCCCTTCTTCCATAAAACTTGCGGAGATACGGGTTCAAAATAATATAATTGAAAATGCCACTATGGTAGGTGAACGGACTGGCAAAATAACCATCAATCATAATATCGCCCGCTTGATTCCAGGACAAGGCGACAACTCGGTATTCAATATGATCAGGTTGATGCCAGGAATACAAGCTGCCGGCGAGCAATCAAATGATCTTTTGATCTGGGGAAGTTATGAAGGTCAAAGCCTGATTACTTTTGATGAGTTTACACTCTTTGGTTTAAAAAATTACAGTGATAATATTAGCGTGGTCAATCCCTTTCTGGTAAAGAACATCGAGATATTTAAAGGTGCCTACGACGCGAAATATGGTAACCGCATTGGTGGGATCATAAATATGACTGGAAAAAATGGAAATATGCAAAAACCTGTTTTCAGTCTGAATATCAATAATACCACGGTAAATGGGATGGTAGAAATTCCTTTATTTAAAAAATCGTCGCTGCTCATGGCCTACCGTCAAACCTATTACAACTTATATAATTCAAGTGATTTCAATGTATTCGCACCTACCAAACCAAAACCAAAACAACAGACGAAGTCAACACAGGTGAAAGACATTACATTTGACATGAATGTTTATCCCGACGATTATCGTTTTAATGACCTAAACCTGAAATACACCTGGAACTTTGATAATGGAGATCAGTTTTATGTTAGCTTATACGGGGGTGGAGATCAATTCAGTCTGGCTACTGAGGCCAATCTCACCCGTGAAATGCATGGAATGCACAACACCATAAAAACTACTGATATAAATATTGGTCTTTTGAATAAAGAAGTGAACAAGCAACGTGGCATGTCGGTATTTTATAATAAAACCTGGAATAGCCTGATTGTTTCTAAGTTTGTTTTCTCTCATTCCGATTTTTCCAAGCAATTATCTGAGGAAGTCAAATCCTCCAATTCGACAAATCAAAATATTTATAACCAGGATTTTTCAAAAACAGGGAACAAAGCTATTGAGAATTCATTCAGAATGGAGAACCAAATAAATTTCCGAAACGGCCATTACCTTGAATTTGGTGGAGGATTTTATAGGGATGAAGCCGAAATTGCTTCGAAAATCAATTTGCAAGATACCTTATCGATTGATGCCTTGAACCAATTCAATAGCAACCGGGCCTTTGCATATTTACAAGACAATTTGCCTGTCGGAGAACGCTTGTTACTTCATACCGGGCTCAGGATGAACAGATCGTTTAATAATTCCAAATTTTACTTTGAGCCCCGACTAAGTGCAACCTATAAACTGACTGAACAACTGAAACTGATGACAAGTATTGGCCGTTACCACCAGTTTATGTATAAAGTGGCAAATATCGATAAAGATCAAAACTATTCCTACCTGTGGTTAACCAACAACGAAAATACGCCGGTTCAAAATGCCGTGCACTGGGCTGGTGGAATCAATTATTTTAAGAATAACCTGACTATTAATGCGGAAGCATACTATAAAATGTCACACAACCTTACGGAACGGGTATTCGAACGTCGCTATGTCGGGCGTAACAGTATCGATGGTTATTTTCCATATTTTGGTAATGCAAAAACATATGGCCTCGATATTTATGCAAAAAAGGATTTTGGAAATCATTCGGTTTGGGCCTCATATACAATAAGCAAAGCACTCGAAAGTTTTGCTCCGGCGAATAAAAAATTGCCACTCTATACGTCGGCACCCCAGGATCAGTTGCACGAATTAAAAGTTGCTGCAATATTTAATATTGGTCATTTTTACCTTTCATCTGACTTTGTATATGGATCGGGACTGGAAATATTGCGTAAAGTATTTAAAGATGTGACCAACGATGTTTCGTACAACCGGGTTGATGCCGCTGTGACCTACAAATTCAATCCAAAGCATCTTTCCGGCGAAGTTGGACTATCCATTTTGAATCTGTTCGATGCCCAAAACCTGAAGTACGCCAACCTAAAGACCATTCAGCTATCACCAGAACTTGGAAATATCCGGGTTTATTCCAATGCGGTAGCATTCACGCCAATACTATTCCTGAAGCTGGTGTTTTAAAATTAAAAAGAGGACTTTCGCCCTCTTCCTTTATTCCTTCTATTTTCAATTTTACTCCAACAATTCGTAATCGTGCATTTCTTTCATAAACGAAACAAAGTCATCCTTCCGTTCAGAATCCATCCAAGCCATTGCGCTTCTCGGATGTTCGTTTAACGCCCCGGTAATCAGGTAAGGAACATGATAGCCCCAGTCAATTTTCCTATTCCATGGAAGTACTTGTTCCTGAATTGCTTTCAGCAAAGGCAGCAAACGATATTTTGGATTTTTCAGGAAGGCAATTAATATTTCAATCGGGCAATTACCGGCACCGCGTCCCATTCCAAGCAAGGTAGCATCGAGGTAGGTTGCACCACCAATCAGGGCAGTAATGGTATTCGACATAGCCAACTGCATGTTGTTGTGGGCATGAATTCCGATTTCCTTGCCCGGTAATGCGGCCTGATATTTTTTTAGCAGGTATTCAGTGGTTTCGCTGTACATGCTTCCAAAACTGTCGACCACATAAACGATCGGAACCCGCGATTTGGCTAAATCGGCAAGAGCTTCATCCAAATCGTGTTCGTTGACTTTCGAAACGGCCATTAGATTAACAGTCACTTCGTATCCTTTATCCATGCAATGATGAGCCAGTTCAATGGCTTTGTCCATTTGATGCACATAGCAGGCCACACGCATCATATCAATCACACTTTCGGAAGCAGGTAAAATATCTTCCATGTCGATACGGCCAATATCAACCAAAGCAGATAATTTGAGCTTGGTATCATTATCGCCAACAACCCGCCGCAAATCTTTTTCGGAACAAAATTTCCAGGGACCTACTTCATCGCGACTGAATGCTTTTTCGCTGCTGATATATCCAATTTCCATGTAATCAACTCCGGCTTCAACACAGGCATCGTAAACGCCTTTTACGAATTCATCACTAAACTGCCATTTATTCATCAGCCCACCATCACGGACAGTACAATCAACCACTTTAATATTTTCCTTATACATTTTTTCCTATTTAGATTTGATTACTATTTTCCTTCTCATTGTTCCTGAATATTTCCAGCTCTTTTTGGACATTCCAGTTAACAAGTAATTTATACATTTCTTCGAATAGGTCCGGATTCAGTCCAAAATCCTGAGCCCATTCCCTTCTTTTCTGAAAAACCTTCAACTGACGATCCCGTGCGACAATTCCTTCAGCATCATTTTTGAATTTCACAATTTCTCTCACATATTCCATACGCTTTCCAAATGCTTCAATGATATGGTAATCAACCTCATCGATACATTCTCTTATCTCATCAATGCTCCGGCAATCTTCAGCTTCTTTCATTCTCAAATTTTGGTCGCAAAAATAACGATCTAAAATGATTTACCTAATTCTCGTGTCAAATTAAAATATAAACAAACTGAATTTTTAATAATTCATAGCAAAACGAACAATTTGATTAACAAGAGATATCTTTTATGCTTGTCGGCATGATACCCGAGTTTACCGGATGGTTCACCTATTCTACCGATGGGGTTCCATGAGTTAATCGAAAGTGCTTATTCATATTTATTCTGAATTACACAAATTTACAGGAGTCATAGACTTGATTTGACCAAATACAATTAACTTGTGGCTATACTGATTATCTAAAATGGAGTCCGGAAACCAATTTAAACGGGGCGTAACCGAAAAGCCTAATGAGTAGGACCAATATAGACAAACAACCTTATGGAATCTCAAAAAGTCGACATGTTCATCATGACCAATGCAAAGTATTTTGAAAGTTATCAGATTAATGCTATCCGCGAAAGACTCATTGCAATTGATGATTCACGGTGGGCCATGATTTCTACTCTTCAATTGAAAGATCCAACAACCAGTTTAATCGTTTCCATACTGGCCGGTCATTTTGGAATCGACCGGTTTATTCTCGGTGATACCGGATTAGGAATTGCTAAACTTCTGACTTGCGGTGGCCTCGGATTCTGGACTATTATTGATTGGTTTCTGATCATGGGCGTTACACGCGAAAAAAACATGCACACCGTTCAGCAACTTCTTTATTAATACGAATGGTCCGGAACAAGTTGTATGTCCTTATGTCAACGGCTTGTGCTGCAGGGTACATCTGGCTTTTCATCAATTACCACCTAAGTGTTTCGGCGTCCTTTGAGCCCGGAATATGCTTGTTTAAAAGAATAACAGGTCTGCCGTGTCCTTCATGCGGATCAACAAGGTCCGTACTTTCCATTGTGAATGGAGATTTTATTGGGGCCTTGCTTTGGAATCCTTTCGGTTTGATTATCCTATCGATCCTGTTTCTGGCACCACTTTGGATCCTGTATGATGTTGTGCTTCGAAAAGACAGCTTGTTGCAGTTTTATAATCGTGCCGAAATTCTTCTGAGACGAAGATGGATTGCCATACCATTGATTTTGCTTGTCATCCTGAATTGGATTTGGAATATATACAAAGGACTATGATTGCTACTTCAACTTTTCACTATCAGCCCACCGATCACGAGGCCGAAAAAGCTTCGAACAGCTATGTCATGTCGATGATTGCCATTATGGGAGGATTGCCGATGCCGATAATCAACCTGATCGCAACTTTCTTTTTCTATCTCGGGAACCGAAAAGGTACTTTCTTCGTGAGATGGCATTGTACTCAGGCCCTGCTTTCACAGCTTTTTTTGATCCCTTTCAACAGCGCGGGATTCTGGTGGACCGTTTCCATCATTTTTACTTCTGAAACCATCAGTTCACAATACATCGCCTACATCATTACACTCTTCATTTTCAACCTGATTGAGTTTATTGGAACCATCTATACCGCAATTATTACCCGAAAAGGCCGGCACGTAGAATGGTGGGTAATTGGCGGCTTAACCAATTTAATCTGCAAAGCCTGATGAAGAAGATACTTACCGAACTTGTTCTGACTGTGGCTGTCATAGTTTCTGTGTGGTATGGATTGTCTCAAGTGGATTGGATGGAGCTTTTCAAGATTAAACAGACAACTCAAAATACTGAAGAGAAAATCGGCGATTTGTTCTGGAAGATGATGCAGAATTCGGAAACCGAAATTACTTCGGATTCTATTGTGGCTCCCGTTGATTCAATCCTGACCAGCATTTGCAACGCCAATTCGATTGACCGGAAGAAGATCAAACTCCACCTGCTCCGGAAAGACGACGTCAATGCTTTTGCACTGCCAGGCAATCATCTGGTGATTTATTCAGGGCTGATTAACTCCTGCGAGAACGAATCAGAATTATATGGTGTAATTGGCCACGAACTGGCGCACATGGAGAAGAACCATGTAATGAATAAACTGGTGAAAGAAGTTGGTTTGTCTGTACTGATTTCGATGTCGACCGGAAACGGAAATTCTGAAGCGATAAAATCTGCCATTCAACAAATCTCATCCAGTGCTTACGACCGAAAACTGGAAACCGAAGCCGACCTTACCGCCGTAGATTATCTTGAGAAGGCTGGTATTGATCCGGAGCCTTTCGCCAACTTCCTTTACCGGCTTGCTGACGTCAATAAAAATCTGCCAAGCCAAATTTACTGGATCAGCAGCCATCCTGAATCGAAAGAACGGGCAGAAAAGATTATTGAACGGATCAAAAGCAAAAATTTCCTGAAAACGGAGAAAAAGGATAGCTTAAGGTTTGAGAGTCTGAAAGAAAGTTTGAAAGAAAAATGATGAAATGAAATGCCTGAAATAGCTGCCTCCTATACCAACTTCTTCATCAGCCACGCCATATTCTCGCCCAAAGTTCGCATGGTTCGCATTCCTTCTTCATCTTTTAGAACATCACCGGGAGCTCCGCCAAAAGCAAAGTTCCAGTAACTCGATCCGGGGACGATCATCTGGTTAATCAGGAAAAAATTATTGATGGTTTCAAAAGCGTGCAAAGCGCCACCACGACGTTCCACAATTACTGCAGCACCAATTTTTCGCTTCAGTAAATGGCCGTTCCCGCGGGTTACAT
>JBAWZG010000038.1:0-24530 GCA_037143155.1 Bacteroidia bacterium | reverse complement strand
TTCTTTGCTGCAGCGACATAATCTTTTATGAAAAATGGATTCACGCCCAATGCAGCTGCCGCATTATTCTGAGATTTATCTTCCAAAAACTGATAGTTCAGAAGTTTTGAAAAATAGGAAAACAGCGAAGACATAACAACCGGCATAGGATTCCCGGACGGGTTGGCCCCGAAATAATTAATGATCCGGTTGGCCTTCAATAAATTTCGCTCTCCGATAGCTTTTTGAAGTTCGAACACATTGAATTCTTTGCTGATACCTATGTTTTTTTCAATATGTTCCGGAGTAATTTGACCCCCGACGGGCAATGAAATGATTAACTTATCCAGTTCATTGACTACTTTGCTCAGATCGGCACCTAAATATTCTGAAAGCATTGCAGAAGCCTGCGGAGCGATAGTATATTGCAGGGTTTTCAGGTAGGAGGAAATCCAGGCAGGTAATTGATTGTCGTATATCTTTTTCGATTCGAACAGAACTGCTGTTTTGTCAAGTTGTTTGGCAATGTTGGTCCGTTTATCGATGGTTTTGTACTTATAGCAAAGTACCAGAATAGTCGATTTGAGTGGGTTTTCAAGATAAACTTCCAAAGGGATTTTTTTTTCTTTTTCTGTTTTGTCTTTTTCAGATTTTTTTTCCTTTGCAACCAGATCTTTAATGTTTTGAGCTTCACGGACAATGACCACCTGGTAATTGGCCATCATCGGAAACCGGCGCGCATGACCTATGATCGTGCTGGGTTCAAGATCCTTCCCGTAAAGAATGGTCTGGTTAAATCCTTTTTCGGCCTCAGTCAGCACATGGTCAGCAATATAATCACTGATTTTGTCGATGAAATAGGCTTCCTCACCCATCAAAAAGTAGATGGGATGGTAGATTTTTTTCTGCAGATTGCTTATGATTTCGTCAAAAGTGAACGCCATACCGAATTTTAAAATTTCAAGTGTTTAACCGATTCTCCATTATTTCTAATTTCAAGCAAGGCATCAATTCCGATTTCCAGATGTTCGTGCACAAAATTACTTGTCACAATCTGATCGCTTGCCTCAGTTTTAACACCCGTTGAAATCATCGGTTGGTCAGAAACCAGCAACAGCGCTCCTGAAGGAATCTGGTTGCAGAAACCGACTGTAAAAATAGTAGCAGTTTCCATATCAATGGCCATTGCCCTCGATTTTTCAAGGTATTTTTTGAAACGTTCGTCGTATTCCCAAACCCGTTTATTGGTGGTATAAACAACTCCTGTATAATAATCGTGTTTCCGGTTGCGAATTGCTGTGGAAACTGCCCGCTGAAGGTTAAATGCCGGAAGTGCCGGTATTTCCGGAGGCAGATAATCGTTTGAAGTACCTTCGCTACGGATGGCTGCGATGGGCAAAATGTAATCTCCAAGCTGGTTTTTTGGTTTCAGTCCGCCACATTTTCCCAGGAAGAGAACCGCTTTTGGATGAATGGCACTCAATAAATCCATCATGGTTGCAGCGTTCGGGCTACCCATTCCGAAGTTGATGATGGTGATTCCTTCGGCGCTGGCATTGGGCATGTTTTTATTTTCACCGACAATTGGAACACCAAATTTATGCGCGAACATATCAACATACGCATGGAAATTTGTTAGCAGAATTAAATCGTCGAATTCATTCAGAGGTCGTCCGGTATATCTTGGAAGCCAGTTTTGTACAATCTCTTCTTTTGTCTTCATAAAAAGTGTATAGAGTGATCTAAAGTGCATAGAGTTCGGAATATTTAGAAAACTTGAATGCCTATAGTTCTGATTGCCTATGTTTGTCCATCTAACTTTAGGCACTCCGAACTTTAGCTCACTCCGAACTTTTTTTTAGCTTTACAAAAATACAAACTTTGTTGGCTTCAACATGCAAAAACTGAATTTGCCCGAATATTCTTTCCGGATTAAAACCAAAGAAGGAAAAGACTTCATTTTCGATGCTCTCCGGAAAAAATTTGTGCGTCTGACACCGGAAGAGTGGGTGCGCCAGAATTTTGTTCAGTTTCTGATTTCCGAGAAAAAATATTCCGTTTCATTAATCGCTGTTGAAGTGGTTGTTAAAGTTAATAACAATCCACAGCGTGCCGATCTGGTGTTTTTCGACCGTTCAGGAAATCCGGTTCTGGTGGCTGAATTTAAAGCTCCGGAAGTAAAAATCAGCCAGCAGACATTTGATCAGATCGTCAGGTACAATATGCAACTGAAGGTTAAATTCTTCATAGTCAGCAACGGGCTGGAGCATTTCTGCTGTTCAATTAATTATATGGACAATTCATATGCCTTTCTTCCTGAAATTCCTGATTTCTCAGATGTTTTATTGGTGATGTGACTTTATCACTATTGAAACGTGATTGAAATAAATTCATATTTATGACCTTCCAAACTTCAATAAAAAGAAGGTTTTTCATCCAAAGTTTCATTTATTCTGTTACTTTGCACGGTTACCGAAATAATTTCGTAGGGTGATATGGAAATTTCAGAATCATTTATTTATTATTCTTTAGCGATTACCTTTCTGGGTATTTTCAGCTTGTTTTTCTTACCTGTTAAGTTCAAGTCGGTTGTTGCAGCGCTTATTGTAATTCTGAATGCTGTTTTAACGAGCATTCCAGCATTTGGTGCACTTGGCGGAGATGCGTTGCAGGTTATTCTCCGGGGAAATGATTTCTGGGGCGATATTCCAATACTTATTGACGGCCTGTCGGCCTGGTTTATTCTGATCATCAATTTCACTTCAATCACCGGAGTAATTTACGGCATTGGTTATCTGAACCCGTACCAGAACTCTTCTCCTAAATTGACTCTTCACTGGATATTGTTCGTTATTTTTCAGCTTTCGATGGTTTGGGTTTGCATTTTGCAACATAGCCTGGCTTTTCTGGTGGCCTGGGAAATCATGTCGTTATCATCCATGCTGCTGGTCATCTTCGACCATGATAAACCCAAAACCCTTAAAGCCGGGATCAATTACCTGGTTCAGATGCACATCAGCATTACGTTTTTAACCATTGGTTTTATCTGGGTGTACTTTGAAACCGGTTCGTTTAGTCTGGAAGCAATTCAAACTTTTTTCGGTTCAAACAGCAATATCTGGCTGTTCCTGATTTTCTTTATCGGTTTCGGAATAAAAGCCGGGTTTGTTCCTTTGCATACCTGGTTGCCTCACGCCCATCCGGCAGCACCTTCGCATGTGTCAGGAGTCATGTCTGGTGTAATTGTAAAATTGGGTATTTATGGGATATTCCGGATTATTTCGTTCCTGAAAGCCGATTTTTTGCTTTTGGGCGAAATGGTGATTACCGTTTCTGTTTTAACTGGAAACTATGGAATATTGAATGCTGCTGTTCACCGCGATTTCAAGCAAATGCTGGCTTATTGCACCATCGAAAATATTGGAATTATCGGCATTGGCATTGGCTTGGGTTTGATGGGAATGGGTAATGGTTCTGCAGTTTTGTTTTACTTGGGTTTTGGTGGAGCTTTGCTGCACGTTCTCAACCATTCGCTCTTTAAATCGTTGCTCTTTTATTCAACTGGTTCGGTTTACCAGCAGACGCATACCCGCGATATGGACGAACTGGGCGGACTAATCAAAAGGATGCCAAAAACCGCCATTCTTTTTCTGATCGGAGCCATTGCGATTGGAGGATTGCCGCCGTTCAACGGGTTTATTTCTGAATTCATTTTATACAGCGGCCTGCTTGAAGGAATGAAATCAAATAATATGAGTGAGATCTGTTTGCTGGTTTGTACTCTGGCCGGATTGAGCATTATTGGCGGAATTTCAGTTTTGACGTTTACTAAAACCTTTGGAACCATTTTCCTCGGTTCAGAAAGGAAGGCTTTGGAACATCGTCCCAGAGAAGTTTCATTGATCATGCTTTTGCCTCAATATCTGATTGTTTTGGTTATGCTGAGTGTGGCTTTCTTTCCTCAGTTTTACCTGAAAGCAATCGAAAATTTGCTAATCACTTTTGGCAGTAAGCTGTTTAATTTTGGTTCTTCCGGTGTTTCGCAATATTCTGTAAATGTGATCAAAAACATCAATCTTTATTTTATACTTTTCATCGGAATTATTGCCTCGAGCTGGTTTGTCCGGGCCTATCTGATCAATGGAAAGTCACAGAAGGTTGAGCCCACGTGGGGTTGCGGATATGTAGCGCCAAATAGCAGGATGCAATATACCGGCAAGTCCTTTTCAAAATCGCTGGGTAAAATGTTCAGTTTTTTACTTACCGAGGAAAAGAAATATGAGGAATTGAAAGCCGGAGAGATTTTCCCTCAAAGCAGAAATTATGTATCGCATTACCTCGATTTTTTCGAGAACAGGATTCTGAATTTTATTACGCACCATCTGGTTTACAGTGTAAACTATTTTAAATTCATTCAAAATGGCAGGATACAATCGTATGTTTGGTATGGTATTGTGTTTATGCTGGCCATTTTTATGCTGACGATTTTTAATATTTTGAAATGAACCTGATTAAAGCATTTTTGGTGATACCGGTATTGGTAATCCTGCTGATTCCCTTTCTGCAAACGAAGGGAAAAGGTCTGGTTGTCTATGCTGCGATTGTTTTGAATGCGATACTTTCAAGCTATTTTGCCGTTCAATCACTCTCCGGACAATTTCTTGAATATACTTTCCCCGGAAGTTTGGTGACCGGTCCGGTTAATATTCGGATAGATGCGCTTTCAGGATGGTTCATCATGATTATTAATTTTGTGTTTATTACCGGAAGTTTCTACGGGCTTTTTTACATGAAAGCCTATCAGAACCAGAAGAATAACATTACCATTCATAGCATCGCTATTATTTTATTGCATACTGCACTGATTAGTCTTTGTGTGGTTCAGAACAGTATTGTATTCCTGATTGCCTGGGAGTTCATGGCACTTTCAGCTTTTCTTCTGGTGATCTTCGAACACGAAAAGATGGCCACACTCACCTCCGGAATTAATTACCTGATCCAGTCGCATATTTCGATTGTATTCCTGATGATTGGCTTTATCTGGATAGCAATCAAAACCGGAAGCTACGATTTCAGTGTAATAACAACGTATACCACCCAACATCCGGGAGCACCCGGACTTTTTCTATTCCTCAGTTTTTTCATTGCTTTTGCCATAAAGGCCGGATTTGTACCTTTCCACACCTGGCTTCCCTATGCACATCCTGCTGCACCTGCACACATTTCAGGAATCATGTCAGGAGTAATCATCAAAATCGGAATCTTTGGAATTCTTCGGATGATTACCTTAATTAAGGTTGATTTTTATACCATAGGCCTGATTATCCTGACTTTCTCGGTCGTTTCTGGTTTGTATGGCGTGATGCTGGCCATTGTGCAACACAACCTGAAAAAGTTGCTGGCTTACCACAGCATCGAAAACATTGGCATTATCGGAATGGGGATCGGAATTGGTTGTATCGGGATGGCAAAAGGAAACAACTTGCTTGCCACGCTTGGATTTGCAGGTGCATTGTTGCATACTTTGAATCATGCTTTGTTTAAATCGCTTTTGTTTTTTACTGCCGGAAATGTTTATCAGGCAACTCATACCTTACATATTGAACATTTGGGTGGCCTGATCAAAAAGATGCCGCAAACAGCTTTGCTATTTCTGATTGCGGCCATTGCGATTTGCGGTATTCCACCTTTTAACGGGTTTATTTCAGAATTCATCATATACAGCGGTTTCTACAACTGGATGAAGGAAGGGTTGGTCGGCCCACTGATGACCATCATTTTTTCGGTTTTGTCATTGGTCCTGATTGGTGGTTTGGCAATGCTCTGTTTTACCAAAGCATTTGGAATCGTTTTCCTTGGAAATGCACGTCAAAAGTTTCATCATGAAATTACTGAAGTTCCTTTTTTGCAGCTTTTACCACTTTACCTGATTGCCTTTCTGATTGTTCTGATTGGAGTGTTTCCGCAATTTTTACTGAATACACTTTCGTTGCCGGTTAATTTGCTGGCCGGAATTTCAACAAACGACGGAATCCCATTTCAGGAGCAAATTTCCAGCACCCTCCAACCGGTTATCATAGGCATCTGGATATTTATCCTGATTGTTGCTATGACTTTCATTGTCCGGAAACTGTTTGTACGGAATCGAAAAGTGGCCATTGAACCAACCTGGGGCTGCGGATATGTGGAGCCATCAGTGAAACTTCAGTACACGGCAAGTTCGTTTGTCAGGGCGTACAGCAAGCTTTTCAGACCAATTTTAATGACTTCCAAAACTGTTGAGGAAGTTCTCGGAATATTCCCTTCCGGAGGATCTTACGAAACCCATATTTATGACCGGATCGAAAAATATTTGATTGATAATCCAATAGCAGCCTATAAATACTTGTTGGGAAGGTTTTTGTTCCTGCAAAATGGGAGACTCCAATTTTATATTTTATACGGAATCATTTTTATTGTGTCAGTAATCTGTATTCCAATTTTTTACGATCAGATCGTCTTATTTTTTGAATTTATAAAGCAAATCTAATTATGCTTAGTCTAATTCTGATTCTTATAGCAGCAATCTTCTATACCGGGGTAATCAACCGGGTAAAAAGTATTGCATCGGGGCGCAAAGGGCCTGGGATTTTTCAGCCTTTGAAAGATGTGGTCCGACTCTTTAAAAAAGGGGTGGTGTATAGCGAAACCACAAGTTTTGTTTTTCAGATCGCGCCAACTATTTACTTTTCGTCGGTTGTCATGGCTATGCTGGTTGTACCATTCGGACAATCGAAAGGCATTGTCAGTTTCAGCGGCGACTTTATCTTTTTTGCCTATGTACTGGCGTTGGGCAAGTTTTTCAGTATCATTTCGGCAATGGACACCGGCAGCAGTTTTGAAGGAATGGGTGCCAGCCGCGAAGCGCTTTATTCGATGTTTGCCGAGCCTGCCTTTTTTATCCTGATGGGTTCGCTGGCACTCCTGACCGGGTTCACCTCATTTCAGGAAATGTTTGCTGCCCTGCACATTGGTTCCTACATCAGTTATGCTTTGGCCATATTGGGAACATTTGTCCTGATGATGGTTGCCATGGTTGAGAATAGCCGTATGCCCATCGACGATCCAAAAACGCATCTGGAATTGACGATGGTTCACGAAGTCATGATCCTCGACAACAGTGGGTTTGACCTGGGACTGATTCTGACTGCCGGATATTTGAAATTCGCCATTTATGGCGCCTTGGTTGTCAACTTGTTTATTGGAGTTTTTCCTTACCAGTATTCTATTCCAATGTTCTTTGTTATCCAGCTGGTGCTTGCTTCCGGAGTTGGTTTGATCGAATCGTTTATGGCCCGCTTCCGGATGAGCCACAATGCGCAGTTTATTTTTGTTCTCACCTCGGTCAGTCTGCTCATTTTCTTTGGAGTGCTGCTGATTTTAGGAAAATTTGCTTAACCTGTAAATTCATTTGTCATGATAGATGTATTGCTTATAACATTCATTATCACCCTGTTCTATATTGCAATTGCCAACCGGATGCTGACTTATCTGAAAGTATTGGCATTTCAGGGTGTTCTACTGTTTGTGGTTGTATTTATTCAACTCAACGAAATCAATCCGGTGAATCTTGCACTGATTTTGCTGGAAACCATTGTTTTCAAGTCGGTAGCAGTTCCTCTTTTCATGGCCTATGTCCTGAAACGAAACAACATTACACGTGAAGCAGAGCCTTTTTTACCGAATTTCGTTTCGTTAATCATTACCACTTTAATCGTGGTGGTTACTATTTTATTAGCCAACGGAGTAAAAGACGATCATCTGGAAAAGATATTTTTCGTGGTTGCCTTGTCCTCGCTTTTTACAGGTTTGTATTTCATCGCCACTCGCCGTAAAATCATCACTCATGTGATTGGTTATCTGATTATTGAAAATGGCGTATTTGTGCTATCACTTGCCGTCGGCAACGAAATGCCGATGTTGGTGAACCTGGGCATCATGCTCGATATTTTTGCCAGTGTGCTCATTCTGGGCATCTTCCTGAATAAAATCGGTGATGTGTTTAAAGATGTGAATGTGGATCAGTTGAGTAGTTTAAAGGATTTTTAAAATCAGGAAAACATGATAGGAATATATCTGATAGCGGCATTTTCAATAGCACTTGCCTTGTTTCTGAACCGAAATAAGATCGTCACTTTTGCTTTGCTCGGTTCATTCCTGATTCTTCAGGGCGCACTGACCTTTCATGCTTTTTTCAACTTCCATTCCACCGAATGGAGTTATTTTACCTATGATTCATTGGCGATTTTACTTTTAGGAACCTTGTTTATTATTTCCATTCCGGCAGTAATTCACAGCCATATTTATCTGAACGACCAACCTGCACCATTGGAGTCGAGGGCAATCTATTATGGTGCCATTGTGCTCTTGCTTACTGCCATCAGTGCCGGATATTTATCGAACCACATTGCTGTGACGTGGATTTTCACTGAGATTACCACCCTGAGCGCATCGGCACTGATCTACCATCACCGAAACAAACTGGCTCTGGAAGGAACCTGGAAATATGTTTTTATCTGTGCCATCAGCATCACCTTTGTGTTTATCGGAATTTTATTTTTGAGCCTTTCGCTGGAACATGCCGGCTCAGACGACCTCTCATTTAAAAGTTTGATTGCCAATAAAGCGAGGTTGAATCCATTTTGGCTGAGGCTTTCGTTCCTCTTTATCTTCACCGGTTTTACTGCCAAGCTTGGACTTGTTCCCATGTTTACCGCCGGTATCGATGCCAAAGATAAAGCTCCGGCTCCGGCGGGTGCCCTGCTTTCGAGTGTCTTGATGAACCTTGGGTTTGTCGGCATTTTTCGCTTTTACATTGTTGTTGCCAATACTCCTTTGCATCACTGGGCTAATCTGGTCATCGGTATTGCAGCTTTCCTTTCGGTATTTGTGGCAACAGTATATATGATCAAAGTCAAAAATATCAAGCGAATGTTTGCCTATTCCGGGATCGAACACATGGGTTTGGTCATGCTTGGAGTTGCTGCCGGAGGAGTTGGCTATTATGCAGCCATACTTCATATTATTCTTCATGCACTGGTGAAATCCGGGATGTTCTTTCAGTTTACCCAGTTATATCGCGTATTCCAGAATAAAAGCATATACCATGTGGGCAATTATTTCAAGTACAATCCAGCCGGAGCGATGGTGCTTTTGCTGGGTTTTATCAGTGTAACGGCCATGCCACCTTCAGGAATGTTTGTGAGCGAATTCCTGATTTTCAGGTCCTTGTTCGAAGCACATCAGTTTGTTCTGCTGGTTATTGTTTTGCTTCTGTTAACCATGATAATATGGGCATTCGGTAAAAATATTCTGAAAATACTTTTTGTTCCGCCGGTTGGTTTTGATGATTCGCATGTTCCGGTAATCAGTGCTTGGGAATCGTCATCTCAGTTTTTTCTTTTTGCCCTGGCCGTTTATCTGGGTTTGAATCCTCCGACGGAATTCGTACAGTTAATCAAGGAAAGCGTCATGCTTTTACCAATTTAGAGAACCATGAACTACACAACGATAGTAAATAATCAAACCATTCCGGTGACCGACATTCCGGAACTTGGTTATGAAGAATTTCTCGGACTGAATACCGGCTTACTTTTCGATTCTCCGGAAAGACATTGCGTCAATTATTTTGGATATCGTTTCAGCAAACAGATCAAGCTGATTTGTTGTATCGCCGATGATAACACACACCAAATTAAGGTGTCTTCGTGTTTGGTTAATTCATCGGATACACTTGATTCATTCACGGCCAAAAATTTCAATTTCGAAAAGTTTGAGCGCGAGATTTGTGAAAATTTCGGGATAAACTATACCGATCATCCATGGTTGAAACCGGTTCGATATGCTCATAACCGTGCAGATCAATCGAAAACGATAGCCAATTATCCGTTTTATGCCATCGAAAGCGACGAATTGCACGAAGTCGGTGTCGGGCCTATTCATGCTGGGATCATTGAACCGGGGCATTTCCGGTTTATTTGTAATGGCGAACAAATTCTGCACCTCGAAATCCAGTTGGGCTATCAGCACCGCGGAATTGAACAGCCATTTCTTGATAAGAAAAAATTACTTCAGCGCACCACAATTGCCGAATCCATTACTGGTGATACGGTTGTTGGACACACGACCACTTTTTCTCATTTATGGGAAAGTCTGCACGGGATTCAGGTTTCGCGCGACATTGAATTTTCGCGGACAGTAGCTCTCGAGTTGGAACGTATAGCGGTTCATACAGGCGATTTAAGTGCGGTTTGTACCGATATTGCCTACCAGCTTGGCAGCTCAGTTTTTGGACGACTACGCACTCCGATCATCAATTTCATGCAGGAATGGTGCGGCAACCGTTTGTCTAAAGGTTTGATCAGGCCTGGCCGGAATCCATTTCCATTTACTCCTGAATTGGCAAGCCGTCTTTCAGAAATCCTGAATATTTACGAGCCGGATTTTCTGGAAATGAATGAACAACTTTTCAACCTGCCAAGCACACTCTCTCGGTTTGAACGCACGGGTGTGGTTTCTTATGATGATGTTTTGTCAGTTGGAACCGTCGGAATGGCTGCCCGGATGAGTGGATTAAATCGCGATATCCGTTCATCGCATCCGTTTGGTCTTTATCCGGAAATCAATCACCAACCCATCATCAAACATCATGGTGATGTGTATTCGCGGGTGCAAATCCGCAAGTCGGAAGTGAAACAATCGATGGAGTATATCCGGAAACTGATTCAAAATGTTCCTGAAATTTCAGATAAAGAACAAGTATTTGAAAGTCCGGAACCCAACTCATTCACCCTTTCGCTGGTTGAAGGATGGCGCGGGGAAATCTGCCATTGTGCTATTACTGATAACAAAGGAGTACTGATTCTGTACAAAATTAAGGATCCGTCGTTTCACAACTGGCTGGCGCTGGCGCTGGCTGTAAGGAACAATGAAATTTCTGATTTCCCGATATGCAACAAGAGTTTTAACCTGTCATATGCAGGTCACGATTTGTAGGAAGGAAGCCCCCTTCTCATTCCCCCGAAGGGGGAAAGCCTTGGACGTCTGGGTTAAGTTGTTCACCACCTCGTAATTGAACGATGAATTACTCAGTACTTCGACTCAAGCTTAGTTGAATAGCTTTATACAGGAGGAGGCTGGGGAGAATAGAGACGGTGGGGTTCAGCCCAGAATGGGCGAGATATAATAGCCCAGGGCAAACGACGTAGGAGTGTCGCCCTGGGTTGGAAAGGAAAAAAAGAAACCGTTCGCTCAAAAATGTTATTTAAGGTAAAAGATTTTTTCGGACGGATTGGCTGCCAGGTGCAGAGGGGGAAAGACCTTTAAAAATGTAGTTTCATTGCGATATAATTCATAAATGATATGTCATGTTCGATAACGTAAAAATAGTCTACCATCAGGGGAAACAATTTATTCCTGATGTTACCACAGCCATAGTTCCGGGCATTTTCAGAGGCCGTCCTGTAATCAGTACTGAAAAAGTGATTGAAGCGGAACTGGTTGAATTGTGTCCGGTTGATGCAATTTCGTCAAGTCCGGTAAGTATCGACCTGGGGAAATGTACTTTCTGCGGCGAATGTGCCAGACAATTTCCGAATAAAATCAGGTTTACGACTGACTACAAGATTTCGACTAATCAACGTGAGCGACTGATAGTCAAAGAAGGTGAAGACCATCCGATTGTGGTTAATCCGGAGCTTGTCAGGACAGAAATCCGCAGGGTATTTGGAAAGTCTTTAAAGCTGAGACAAGTGAGTGCCGGTGGCGATAACAGTTGTGAGATGGAACTCAATGCTGCCAATAATGTACAGTTTGACATGAGCCGTTTTGGGATTGACTTTGTGGCATCGCCGCGTCATGCCGACGGAATTGTGATTACCGGTCCCATTACCGAAAATATGGCCGAACCTCTCCAGATTTGTTACGATGCCATTCCTGAACCTAAAATTATCGTCTTGGTCGGAACAGATGCTATCAGCGGAGGAATTTTAGGAAAGAGTGCTGCGATCGACCGAAGCTTTCTTGAGAAGTATTCGGTCGATCTTTATATTCCGGGCAATCCGGCACATCCGCTGACTGTTATTAATGGATTGCTGGATTTGACAAGGAAACGAAAAACCAAGAAGTTGTGATTCTGTCAGACGTTAATATTTAAATATTTTTCCTGGCATATTTCTTAAATATTACCATTTTCTTTAGATCACTGGTATTGGAAATGTTTCCATTATTCAAAAAGTTTCTTGGTGCCATCGGCAATTTTCAATGAAAGTTCATCGAGCATGCTGTACCTTCTTCGATAAAGTGCACGTTTATTCGAATCGATATCCTGAATGTCTTTTTTGACCATCATTAGTGGCAGTTCATACCAGCCGTCCGGATTTCTTTGGCCACCGGACTCGAGCCAAAATGTATCGTAATCGAATTGAATATTATGCAACTTATGAATATGGATTGTATGTTGGCGCCGGTATGGATGAATCGAGTCTCCCGCACCGTAAACAGCATTTAATCCTAAATGTCTCGACAATTCCTGAACGGCGAAGACCATAAATGATTTCGGGCGAAGCCCGTGTAAAAGTTTTTGAATTTTTTTTGTACTGTCAGACTTGCCGAACAAATGACCTTGTACACAGGCAATCCTGCAAACCCAATTTTCGGATGCCATTTCTTCGAATGAAAATGCTATTGTTCCGATTGTTCCGCCAAGCTGTTCGCATTCAAAAAAAAGAACAAGTTCTCCTTCTTTTCGATGCATTTCGTGATAACCCAATTTCAGTGTGCCTTCCATGGAATCATTAAGTTGCCATCGCGCAATTTCAACACCTCTGTTACAGGTAAATACCTCCGTGAATGTTTCCCCTTTGCTTTTGATAAACCGATAGGTGTCGAGGATGACTTTGATCTTTTGAACGCTTGTCCATGCGGTCGACATGTAGACTCTAAATGGTTTGAAATATAGCTGTGGACGATGCTCAGACACGAGAATAAAATCCGGCGATTTGAGCGTTCTGAACCATTCACCGGCCATTTTTGGATGAATAAGTGCGGCAAGAAAACTCCTCCACTGCCGCTTTATCCGGTAGCTTTTCTTATGGCCGTCAAAAGCTTGTGAAGCAAATTGCCAACTTTCTGCAGCAACTGAAAAAAATGGAATACGTGCCATACTATTTTCGAAGTAGATTGATATATTTATTATAGCAGTATCTTTTGAAACATCAGCTCTGCTTTCCAGCCATGGAGTGTATTTCTCCAGTCTTTTTTTGTTCCGCACAGCTCAAACCCGCTGCTCGTAAATAGTTGGATGCTGGCCAGATTATCCTCGCTGATGTTGGCATATAACTGATGTAGCCGAAGATGATTGATGGCGAAATCGCAGAGTAGTTGTAAAGCATCGGTAGCATAACCCAGTTTCCGGTCTTTTTCGTTGTGAATCAGGATTCCGACTCCTGCTCTGAAATGAAACGGGTCGAAGTCGAAAAGGTCGATGGCGCCAACTGCAATTCCGTCAAGAGCTTCTATGACCATTCGAACTTCTTTTGCTTCGAAGATGTCGCGTTGCGATTCCTTGATGTATTTAGCCAGAATATACTTTGAAAATGGTTCAAAAGTATTGCTGACTTCCCAAATTTCGGTATTGTTTTCCCATTCGAATAACAAATCAATATCTTCAGGTTCAAGTGCTCTGAACCGAATTTTGCCCAGTTCAAGTTTTTGTTGGATCATAGTTTTCCAATTTTTCTCCAGTTTTTCAGTACTATTTCAAAATCATTCATGATGCGGTAATCCTTGGCATAAATGATGTCCAGTTCATCTTTCTTTTTATCCGTAATCGTTTCAGGAAAAATGGAAGCCGGGGATAGGATGCCATTTTTGATGGAGGGAAGATGATTCTGAATGGCAAAACAGTATCCAACCCAGCTTTTTCTTCCTGACAAAACTTCAAAAATGCTCCGGAAGTAGCCTGATTTGCGACTTATAAATCCAATCAGAAATGGTGAAAGGATGAAAAGTGAGAGGGATAAAACCAAATCGAAAGCACGTTTGGACTGCCTGTTGTTTTCACGGGCAATGGAGTTGATATGGACCACATATAAATCGCCTGCTGTTGAAATGGAGTTGCTGCCAATAATGGAAAGGCTTTCCGGAGGGGCAATTTTATAATCGATGTTGAGGTCGTTCAAATCGAGCATGATCCGGATAATGTCCTGTGAAGGAATATCTTCAGAAGAAAAAATAAGTTCATCAATCTTATTAATCCGGATAATTTCAGGCAACTGGTTGATGTTTCCAAGGTATAACAGTTTGTGAATTATTTCGTTGGGAGTTACAAATCCAATAGTTTCAATTTTGAGGCCTGAACTGATGATGAGTTCCGATATCCGTCTGGATTCGATTTCGTTGGCCACAATCGCAATTCGTTTTTGTTTTCCCAATTCCAGTTCCATTCCGGTAATCCGAATTTTTGACAACAAAAAACGGTAAGCCGGAAGCACTGCAAATGCCCAGCCAGAGCCCATCAGCAATAAAGCCCTTGAGTAACGCATACTTTCGCTGACCAATGAATAAAAAACCAGAATCGAGAGTGTTCCCCAGAACAATCCTTTAAATATTCTCCCGAATTCAATATTTTTCCGGTATCCGCCATTTAGCCAGATACTTCCGATCCAAATCAGGAGGTAAATCGGAACAGCAACATGCAGATATTCTGCAGGATAATAGCCTCGTTGAAATTTATAATCTTCCCAGCTTGGCAAAAGTAAGGCAAACCCGAGGTAAATGATCAGGGCATCAATAGCAGGAAGAAAGACCGATTTTAAAAATTGTACGCAGAGTGTTAACGCGGCATGAAAATAAATAGCCAGATTAATCAGGATGGAGTAACGGCGCGCATTGCCTTTCGAAAAATGTTTCCCGGCAAAGATGATCATGGCATTGTAAAACACCTTCACATAATTGATGCTGCCTTTCCGGGTGCTTTCGCCTTTGTAATGGATGATGGTTGTTTCGGGGAAGTAAAAGTTTTTATATCCACCTTGGGTGATACGGTATGAAAGGTCAATGTCTTCGCCGTACATAAAATAATCTTCGTCGAGTAACCCAACCTGATCAAGTGTTTCGCGACGGAGCAACATGAAAGCACCGGCAAGGATTTCGACTTCGTGAACCTGATTTTCATCCAGATAACCCAGGTGATACCGGCCAAATCGTTTCGATCGTGGGAAAAGCTTTGAAAATCCAAACATTTTCCAGAATGCAACTTCCGGTGTTGGCAATCCACGTTTCGATTCGGGTAAAAACTGACCTTTCCCATCAATCATTTTTACACCCAAACCTCCTGCTTCCGGAGTTTTGTCCATGAACCGGACGATCTTCAGAAAACTGTCTTCTTCCACCACCGTATCCGGATTCAGTAACAGGATGTATTGACCCTTTGAAATCCGGATCGCCTGGTTGTTGGCCTTTGAAAAGCCCAGGTTTTCTTTGTTGCTGATTAACTGAACTTCCGGAAATTTCTCTTCCACCATCTGGCATGAGCCGTCGACCGAATCGTTGTCAACCACAATGATTTCGGAACTGACTTTCGATGCTGCTTTTTGCGCAGCATGAAGGCACTGTTCCAGAAAATATTTGACGTTGTAGTTGACAATGATGACGGTTAATTTCATCCGGTTTTGTTTTATTTTGGAACCACAGTTCACATAGTTAAATTTTTTATTATTTGTGTTCTATGTGTTTATGTGGTTGTAATTTATTTCTAACGTATAATTGAATCTTCAAAATTCATCCGGTTGACTATCGACCTTCCCAGAGTCACCTCATCAGTGTACTCCAGTTCGTCGCCAATGGATACTCCACGGGCAAGGGTTGAAATTTTGACGGTCGAATTTTTAAGCTTTTTGAAAATGAAAAAGTTGGTTGTGTCGCCTTCCATAGTCGTGCTCAAAGCCAGGATTATTTCTTCTGTATTTCCTTCATTCACGCGGCTAACCAGCGATTCAATCTCGAGATCAGAAGGGCCGATACCATCCATGGGCGAAATAATTCCTCCCAAAACATGGTACAATCCGTTAAACTGATGGGTATTTTCAATTGACATTACATCCTTGATGTTTTCAACCACACAAATCAAACTGGGATTTCGCGATGGATTGGCGCAAATATTGCAAACATCGGTATCTGATATGTTGTGACAACTTTTGCAATGTTTTATCCCGGACCGCAATTGGATCAGGCTGTTCCCGAACAGTTCAACTTCCTGAATGTCTTGTTTTAGCAGATGCAAAACCAACCGAAGCGCTGATTTTCTTCCAATGCCAGGCAATTTTGCAAATTCATTTACTGCATTTTCAAGTAATCTTGATGGAAACCGATCAATATGCATATTCCATTTCTTTTATGAAGCCTCAAATTTAGTCAGCGAAATTGAATAAATGGAACCGGAGGATGTTTTTCGGGAATTTATTTGACAAGAAACCTGGCTACAGTGGATAAGACCTCGTCCATGCGAATGGGTTTTACCAATACCTCGTTACAACCTACATCCAGACATTTTTGTCGGTCTTCAGCCATAGCATAGGCAGTCTGAGCGATAATCGGCAGGTTTTCATCCGTTTTCCTGATCTGGGTCGTAGCTTCATAACCACTGATTTCAGGCAACTGAATATCCATTAAAATAAGATCGATTTTGGTATTGTTGTAAAGTTTAAGCACATCAATTCCATCTTTGGCCCAAACAATATTTGCACCAGTTTTTTCAAGAATACTGAAAAGGTATTCGTAGTTGTATGGTGTATCTTCTGCAATCATAATGGTGAAATCGCTGAAGTTAAACCTGGCCTGTGGAGTCTTTCTCACGGTGGCCCGAACCATAGGAATTTTAATTTTATCGTATGGAAGGGTCAGGTAAAAGACGCTTCCTTCGCCCTCTACTGATTTCACCTGGATGTCGCCTCCAAGTAAAACTGAAAGGTCTTTGCATATTGACAGACCCAAACCGGAGGAGTTTGTGTCTGTATCTGTTGCCTCATCGCTGTAGTTAAAGCGTTTAAAGATATTTTTCATCCTGTTTCCCGGTATTCCTGAGCCGGTATCTGAAACAAAAAACTTAAGCTTATTATCATCAATAATTGTATATCCAATTTCAATGTGCCCCTTGTCGGAGTGTTTCAAAGCATTCAGATACAGGTTGTTTAGAATTTGCCGGAGCCGGTAAGGATCGGTGAAAATCACGTCATGATGCAATTCTTGTGGAATATGAAAAACAAGACTGAGATCCTGTTTTTGTTTTCGTTTCAGGAAATTGTTGTACGTCATTTCAAGCTCCGAGAATAATTCACCCAATGCACAGGCTTCTTTCCTAATCTTCAGTTCGTTGGCTTCAATCTTGGCAACATCAATGATATCATCGATCAGCCGAAGCAGTGACTGACTGTTTTCTTCAATAATTTCAGAATATTTGTTGCGTTTCTGGGGCAAAAGGCCTTCGTTTTTAATTAATTCGCTAAATCCAATGATCGTATTTATTGGGGTTCTGATTTCGTGGCTCATATTGGCCAGAAAATGATTTTTGTAGTTATTGGCAATCTCGGCATCTGCTTTGGCCTTTTTCAGATCTTTTTCAATTTTCTTCAGGTAGGTAATGTTTTCGGCTATTTTCACATAGTGGGTTATGGTTCCAAAGCTATTCCTGATTGGGGAAATGCTTGCAAGTTCCCAATAAAATTCACCGTTTTTCTTCCTGTTTTTAAATTCGCCCTGCCATTCGTTTCCTCCGCTAATCGTTTTCCAGAGTTTTTCGTAATAGCTGGCATTTTGAAATCCTGACTTTAAAATATTCGTTTTTTTACCTATGATTTCCTGATCGCTCCATCCAGTAATCTTGCAAAATGCCGGATTAAAAAATTCGATATATCCATCTTTGTCGGAAATGACTACTGCAATTGGACTTTGAAGTATAGCCTGATGAAGCTTCTTGAATTCACTTTCTGATTTCTTCTCCTCTGAAATTTCGCGGTGTGTACCAATTATTCGAACCATTTTGCCGTTTTGGTCACGCATCGCGGTGGCACGACTTCTAATCCAGACATAATGTCCATTCTTGTGTCTCATTCTGAATTCGACATCCCAGAGGCGAAGGTCGCTATTTAGAAAATTGTTGATAAAATGAGCCATCCGATCCTTATCTTCAGGATGAAGTAAGTTTTCCAATTCAGTAAAGTTGTCCGACAGTTCATCGGGATAGTAGCCCAAAATAGATTTCCATTTTCGGGAAAAGAATGCTTTCCCGGTAGCTACCCAAAAATCCCATATTCCAAGGTCGGCTGCCTCAATGGCCATCTTATAGCGCTGTTCGCTTTCCGAAAGCTTCTCTTCCAAGCTTTTATACCGGTTAATGTTTTTCAGAATAATAAGTACCGATTGCTGATTGGTGTCCGGATCGTTTTCAGGAACCATGAAGATGTTCATCCAAATCAGTTTCTCTCCTTTGGTAAGCTGTATTTCCTCTTCTTTTTGTTTCTGCTGTTGAAACACCTGGGAGATTTTAGTCGCAATGATCGCTGTTTTATCTCCAAACAATTGGCTTTCTTCAATGGTTTGCCCGATCAATTCCGAGGCTTTTCTTCCAATGCCTGAAAAGCAATTCTTTGAAATATGCTCTACCTGCATATCCGGACTAATTCTTAGTATTACTTCATGAAGTAATTCAGGAAGTATTTGCCCTGAGGATTTCCTTTTCGGTCTGGCTTCTTCGAAACTAATCAAGGTTAAATCCTTATCTAAAGGTGTAATTGCAATCGAAAGGAGGCTGTCTTTTCGCTCAAATGTCTGGTGCCGGATCTGATGCAGTTTTAAAGAAGGCAATATTTCATTCTCAAAAAAGTAGCGGATATTTTTTTTCAGACTTTCTGTTAGTTGAAAAAAATTCCAATTCAGATCCAGATTCTCAAGTCGGAGTATATGGCTTATTTGTCCTGAAAATTCTTCTATCTGAAAATTTTCATTAATCTTAATATATCCTGTAAGGAATTCAGGTTTATTGTCAGGAAGAAACATATCAGCAATTTATATTTATGCACTATAAAATTAGCGAATTTAAGTGTTGCTAATATATTGGCTTTTGGTTTATTTTCATCTTTTCGTTATAAAAAATAGTTGATGATGAATTGAATATTGTATTGTGCGTTGATTTTCAAGTATATAAAAATGAAAAATACAGATTCAAAATTGTAAAATTTCAAGCTGGATTGTCTTTTTAATCAGGAGTTTTCCCACAGAATCTCGCTTTATTACAATTAACTAAATAAGTGCTAATTTGTTCAGCCCAGCCAAACAATTAGCTTCAAAACGAAATAAAGCAGATGATATTTTACTTTTTGGACTGGTAATCTTAAATATTTTTAAAGGAAAAAAATATTTGAGGATAAATTTCGGGTAAAGCGCATAAATAGTATAAATTTGAAATGAAATGAATGAGCCCGAAATCATTAAAAGAACGGAAGAATTTGCTGCCTTTGAATTTGGAGATGAAGGCAGCGGTCACGACTGGTTTCATGTCGACCGGGTCAGGAAAATGGCAGTTCGAATCGGCAGAAATGAAAATTGCGACCTATTTATTACTGAAATGGCCGCCTTGCTTCATGACCTGGATGACTGGAAACTGAATAATCCGGACCAATCTGCTCAGTCCAGATCCGGGAAATGGCTGGACAAGGTGGGCGTTGGAGCGGAAGTTTCGTCGCATATTCTCCGGATCATTGATGAAGTGTCGTATCGTGGGGCAGGCTCCGAAACGCCGGTCAGTTCGGTTGAAGCTGCAGTGGTGCAGGATGCCGATCGATTGGACGCCATGGGTGCCATTGGAATTGCCCGTACATTTGCCTATGGAGGCCATAAAGGCCGGTTGATTTATGACCCCACTGTTATTCCGGTTATGCATTCTGACTTTCAGGAATATAAAAAAAGTACGGCTCCAACGATTAATCATTTTTACGAGAAATTGCTGTTACTGAAAGACCGAATGAACACTGAAACAGCAAAAATAATAGCAGAAGACAGGCATCAGTTTATGGCAAATTATCTGAGACAGTTTCATGAAGAATGGCTTTCAAAAAAATAAAATATACAAATTACTAATACATCGTTTATGAGAATTGATCACGTAGCAATTTGGACCCGGGATTTGGAAGGCATGCGAAACTTTTACACCCATTATTTTGACGCAGTTTCCGGATCGGGTTATTATAATCACTCAAAAGAGTTCAGATCTTATTTTCTTTCATTCGGAAGCGAATGCAGGCTTGAATTGATGGAAATGCCAATTGTAGCAACGAACAAGAATGATTACCGAAAACATCATACTGGAATTGCTCATTTAGCTTTTAAAGTTGGCTCACGCGATCGGGTGGATCAAATTACCGACATGCTTCGCCAGGATGGATTCGAGATTATCAGTCCCGGAAGAATGACCGGAGACGGTTATTACGAAAGTGCCGCCTTTGATCCCGAGAAAAACAGAATTGAAATTCTGGCATAGACGAGAAAAGAGGAAATTGGAAATATTCGTTTTTCCTTTTTCCTCTTTTTTCTTTCTTCTTCCCGGACTCCCAAATGACTATTGATTTTTTCCTTTTCCCGGCATATTTTCGGCAGCATATTCCAGTTGATCATACCATTCTTCGCCATATTGTCTGATCAGCGGTTCTTTCAGGAAGATATAAAGTGGTAGTTTGGCGCTTTTTCCACATTCACGTCCGGGTTTGCAAATGTCAATCTTCTGATAGTTTATCGCATCGAAACGTTTGTATTCGGTGATCCGGATCGGGAATAAATGGCATGAAACCGGTTTGCGAAAAGAGATTTTTCCTTCCAGAAAGGCCTTTTCGATGCCACATTTAAGGATTCCCTTTTCTTCGAAAGTATAGGCGCACTGCTGGTTGTTAACCAGTGGAGTTACCAAATCGCCATCGAGATCGATTACCGCGAAACCTTGCTTGCGAATTTCATCCCGATGACTTTCTTCCAGATAAGATTCAAATTCAGGAAAAGCTTCCTCAATGATTTTTGCTTCTTCGGAAGTAACAGGTGCGCCCGAATCACCTTCAACACAGCAGGCTCCTTTGCATTTCAGCAGGTCGCAAAGGAATTGTTTTTCCAGAATATCTAAACTAACTATGGTGCGTCCGATCTCGAGCATGATTGATATAGTAAATCCTGACAGGTTTTCAAAACCTGTCAGGATTGAAGATAAATTTCAAAATTATTTTTCAATCAAAATGTTTCCGGTCATTTCAGATGGAATATCCAAACCCATGATGTTGAGCAGGGTAGGAGCCACATCGGCGAGAATACCGTTTTTGATTTTGATGTTTTTATTTTCTGAAATGTAGATGCACGGAACAGGATTCAGCGAATGGGCTGTGTTGGGCGAACCATCTTCGTTCACTGCATTGTCGGCATTTCCATGATCGGCAATAATGAGTATTTCGTAGCCACTTTTTTGAGCAGCTTCAACCACTGCTTTCACACAGTTATCAACAGCGGTAACTGCCTGACAGATGGCCTCATAAACGCCTGTGTGACCTACCATGTCGCCATTGGCAAAGTTCAGGCAAACGAAATCTGCCGATTGACTGAGCAATTCCGGAACGATTAAATCGCGCACCACCGGAGCCGACATTTCGGGTTGAAAATCGTAGGTCGGAACTTTGGGCGATTGAGCAATCAGGCGTTTCTCACCTTCAAATACTTCTTCGCGTCCGCCGCTGAAAAAGAAGGTTACATGGGCGTATTTTTCGGTTTCAGCAATCCGGATTTGTTTCATTCCGGCTTTCGAAACGATTTCACCCATGGTATTGTTGAGGTTTGGCTTGTCGAAGATCACATTGACATTCTTGAAGTCAGCTTTATAATTGGTCATGGTGTACCACTGTAAAGGCATGGTTTTCATTCCAAATTCCGGAAAATCCTGTTGGGTAAAAGCAATGGTGGTTTCACGCAGTCGGTCTGTCCTGAAGTTAAAACAGATAACCACATCGTTTTCCTGAAAGTTTGCCAGTGGTTTCCCGTTTTCGTCAACCATCACAATCGGCTGAAGGAATTCGTCGGTTACGCCTGCTGCATAGGATTCTTTTACCGATTTCAATAAATCAGTCGAGGGAGTTCCCTTTCCGTCGGTATATAAATCGTAGGCAAGTTTCATTCGGTCCCAGTTTTTATCCCGGTCCATACCGTAATAACGGCCAATCAGCGAAGCAAATTTGCCGTTCGTTCCTTCTAAGTTTTTCAGGTCCTCTTCCAGAAATCCAAGTCCTGAGCGAGGATCGGTATCGCGACCATCGGTGAGACCATGAATGAAGGTTTTTTTTAAGCCAAAGTCGGTTCCAATCTGGCAAAGTGCTACCATATGTGCGCTCAATGCATGCACACCGCCGGGGCCAATCAAGCCAATCAGGTGAACGTTCTTATTGTTTTCTTTTGCGTATGTGAAAGCTTTTACGATTTGTGGTTCGTTCCAAAGTGTTTTCTCGCGGATGGCTTTGGTAATTTTAACCATATCCTGATAAATCACCCGGCCGGCTCCAATGTTGAGGTGTCCAACTTCAGAGTTTCCCATTTGTCCATCAGGTAAGCCAACATGCTCGCCGCAGGCAAGCAATTGTGAATGCGGATAGTTGGCATTCAGGTAATCTAAAAATGGAGTTGGAGCGGTTGAAATAATGTCTTTTGCAGTCCCATCACCGATTCCCCAACCGTCGAGGATCATCAGAAGTGCTTTTTTATGCAGTACCATAACTTATTGACGTTTTTAATAGTTGTAAATTAAGACGCAAAAGTATTGTTTTTTCATTTGGTTTTGGGAATATCGTTCATGCACTTTCCTGAATTAACAATTCGGTAGTACAATTCGAAAATATTCAGGATTGAATTTCAGGAGTATCCGGGAGTATGAAATGAGAAATAGAAGGTCAAATTCTTTCACGATAATTTTGAGGTATAAGAAAAACTGATCAATTGGAGCGTATTTCGTCGGTGGCTGAAATGCTGCTTTCAGTTTTAACAGAAACCTCAGGCATGGATTTATTTTGCTCAGTCGCCGGAATCGCAGGATTTGTCATTTTTATGATCGGGTTATACCTGTATGGTATATATACTTTATCCTCAGTTATGGCTTTTGTTGTTTCTTCTTCCAATGGCTGGTTCCTGTGAATAAATACTGGCAAGTAAGCTGCCAAAAAACCCATGGTCAGGATTAGAAGGAATATGGAATTGATTTCCAGCAATCCAATAAATGCAACTGAGAAACCGATTAAAGCCAGGTTGGCAAGAATGATAATGGTAGTACTTTGTAAATGATTCTTGTTGATTTTTAAAAGTTGATGATGAATGTGTTTCATGTCCGGAGAAAAGGGAGACAAGCCTTGTGAAATGCGCAGGTAGAATACACGCGATGAATCGATAACCGGTAAAATCATGATCGCCAGAGCGATTGCCGGCGAAATCCAAACCGGATTTTTCATTGGATTTATTGGTGTAATTTCGGTGTACAAAATAGTTAGCGTGGCAAACAATATTCCCAAAGTAAGGGATCCGGTATCACCCATAAATATTTTATTTTTTGTGCCAAAAACGTTGTAAAGGAAGAATGCAATCACCGATCCGGTAATGCTGAAAGACAGGATCGTATATTCGAGTTGCCCGTAATACATGAACAGAAGTCCATAAAAGCATGAAATAATAGCTCCTGTGCCTGAGGCCAGTCCGTCAATTCCGTCGATCAAATTGAATGCATTGGTTAGGCCAATAATTGCTATGAGTGAAATGAAAATACTAAAACCGTAAGAAATCTCATTGAGCCCGAAAATCCCGTGCAGGTTAGTAAACCGAACATCACCCAAAATGACCAGGTATATCCCAACCAAAAGTTGCCCACTGACTTTTTTGATAGCAGACAGGCCGATATTATCATCGATCAGGCCCATTAATAACATGACAAGGGAAGCAAGTGAAATACTTGCAATCTTATTGAAGTCAAATCCGTGCAATAAAATGACGGCACTGATAAAAATACTGGAGAAAATTGCGATGCCTCCCAGATTTGGGATTTGCTTATTGTTATGGGCAGACCTGTGATTTTGCACTGCAAACAATTTCTTTATTTTTGAAACCTGAACAATCTTGGGAACTGCAAGAAGGCCAATAGAAAAGCTGATTGTAACGGCCAGCAAAATGTAAATGATGTCCTTCATATTTGGAAATTAGGTGGCTCTTTAGTCTCTTTTTTTTTGCAGAAAATAGTTTGGAATCAATCATACGGTATTCTATCCGTCATGTTACTAATTTACTGATTTCTTGTAATTAGTTCAAGAAAAAATGTTATCTAATTAATAATTCTATGTTAATTGTATGTTTGAAAATCAGACAGAGAACAATAAGCAGTCGGAATATTTGACTGGATGCCGGTTAATACAAGGAATGTGCCATTTGTCGAATTAGATGTTTCGAAAAGGGGCTTC
>JBAWZG010000037.1:0-24640 GCA_037143155.1 Bacteroidia bacterium | reverse complement strand
CTGCCTTAAATCCAACCTTTTCATTAGAACAACTTGCGTTTTTAGCGGCTGCAAATATAGAGACCTTTTTGCCTTTTCCAAACCTAATCTCACCTTTTTTTGAATAAAACATCTCCGATCTCTTCCTTACTCTGAATGCCAGTCTGTTATACAACATTAAATTTTACACACTCTCATAAATGCCATCTTGAACATCGTAAACAGCTATCTAAACAGAAAAAGTAAAACTTCAGAATGCCTCATTTTGCCAGTTTCAACGCGACAGAAACGGGCGATTCTTTTATTATAACCTGAGTTCGATGTAAGAAATTGACTAACATCTTATAAATAAGGTAATAAGGTTGGCTCTGTTGGCTGATGGTCTTCTACTAAAGTTAAAAAATGAATGATAAGGTTTTAAAACCTTATTTTTAAGACCAAACCTCAGTAGATATTTGAAATCCTGGTAGATCTAACCTTATTAACTTGTTGTTGTTCAATTGTTATCGAGTATATTTTAGATCGAACTCAGGTATTATAAGAAATAATTCAGGATAGAAACTTGCTTCAAATGGAGGAAGAAAGCTTTGGATCGGATCAAGCTTTCAGAAGAAAATCCTAATTCAGGTCTTAAACTCCAGCAGAGGAAAACGATCATTTCCTGAATTTTTATCAGGTAAAGTCAGGATAAGGTGAATAAGGTTGAGATCAGATGATTGCTGGACTGTTACTAAGGTTAAAAAAATTGCATACAAGGTTCTAATAAATCATGTTGACCTGTTCTCCCGGATTCCCCACAAGAATAATATGTGATCCCTCCTTATCACATAGAGCGGAAGAAAAAATTAGAATAAGTGCCACTCCGAAAAGCTTAAAAGAGAATGTATCAATAAATCCGTAGGGATCAAATTAAAAGCGACGCTTATATCAGAATAGGATCGAGAATTTAAAAGCACTCCCCTTTCCAAGTTCGCTTTCAACTCCTATTTTTCCGCCGTGCAGTTCAACGAAGTCCTTGCAGAGAATTAATCCCAGGCCGGTTCCTTTTTCTTTTTGAGTTCCTGGCGTTGAAAAACTTTCTTCGATCCTGAATAATTTTTCCATCCCTGATTTTGAAATTCCGATACCCGTATCCTGAACAGTAAAAACAAGTTCCGTTTGTGTTTGCTCCATCGAAATCGTTATTGTTCCACCGGGCATTGTGAATTTAATCGCATTTGATATCAGATTTCTCACCACCGTGCTAATCATGGCCTTATCGGCAAAAATCCGGATCGTGTGTGGTAAAACTCGGTTGATTGTAATTAATTTTTGCAGCGCGCTGCCGTCTAATAATATTGTTACTTCCTGAATGAGTTCAACCATTTCGCAATATTCCGGATTGAACTCCATTCTGCCGGTTTGTGAACGCGACCATTCCATCAGGTTCATCAACAGTTTCACCGCCCTTTCAGAGGATTCATAAATGATTTTGGAATATTTTTCGATTGCTGTATAATCTTTTTCCCTCATCTGTTCTTCGAGGATCTGGCTAAAGCCCAGTATCGAATTAAACGGACTTTTCAGGTCGTGTGCAATAATGGAGAAGAATTTGTCTTTAGTGGCATTCAGTTTCTGAAGCTCTTCGTTTTTATACTTGACCTCAGCTTCCATCCTTTTGCGGTCGGTGATGTCTTCGCCAATAGAAGCTATTCCGGAAACTGCACCTAAATGATCGTGCAGGATGATATTGTTCCAGGCGATCAATCGCAAATCGCCTGTACGTGTGATTATTTCATTTTCGTAATGTTCCGAAATTTCATTTTTTTGGATGGAACTTTGAAAAAACTCAAGGGTTGTCCGGATTTTTTCCGGAATGAACCAGTCGAACCAATTTTTGTGTATCACTTCTTCGCGAGTCCAGCCGGTGAGACCAAGCAGAAAATCATTGCAGAGTGTTATTCTTCCGTTACGATCCAACATCACGCCAACGAGCGAAACCGACTCAAGAACTGACCGGAATAATTTCTCGCTTTCAAGAAGCGCTGTTTCTGCCAGTTTTCGCTCAGAGATATCGCGGAACGACCAAACCCGCCCAATGGAAGAATCTTCCATATGCATTGGTGCTGAAAATCTTTCAAAGATACGGCCATCCTTGAAATAAAGATAGTCCAAATCTTCATCGGCTGATTGGTTGAGTTTCTGTACTTTCTCAATAAACTCTTCAGAATTAGTCAGTTGGTCCATCACAAAACTGATCATAGCATGATCATCTTCCAAATCAATTAAGTCTTTTGGAATATGCCACAATTCGGAAAACCGCGAATTTGTTTTGATTACTTTCCCGTTGCTATTGATAGCTAAAATACCATCGGCTGTCGACTGAAGGATTACATTCATCGTAATTTCACTTTTACGAAGGTCATCTTCTGCCTTCTTTTGTTCAGTGATATCGCGAAAGATACCATACGTCCCAAAGAAAATTCCTTCTTTATCATTCATAGGAACAGCGGTTAAACTAATGGTGCGTATTTTGCCGCCCGGTTGTATAATATCCAGTTCATAAACACTTTGAATTCCGTGAGTTCTTAAAGAAGTCTCTCTCTGAACAATTTCAGATTGCTCTTTCGAGACAAACTGATTCAGGTTCATATTCACCAGGCAACCAGGTCCAACGCCAAAAATCATTTCAGCAGCTTTATTGGCAAGCAAAAATTGTTCATCTGAGTTTACAAGACAAAATCCTTCGCCTATGTTCTCAACAATAAGCCGGTATTTCTCTTCCGATTCTTTAAGCGCTTCTTCGGCCAGTATGCGAGGGGTGATATCACCCATTGCTATGCACCAATGATCCTTTCCATTCAGCATCAGCGGTTCGACTCCTATAGTCACCCAAACTTTTCGTGGTTTTCCATTCAGGAAAAGCTCAAATTCAACAACAGCACCCTCAATGGACCCTCCTTTAGCTATCAGGTTCTCAATGGAGTTACGCACAACGCAAAGCTTGCAGTCGCGGCTATAGCCACAACCGCGCGGGTCCTTGCTGCTGTGAATACACTGCAGGGCCTCCCCGGGCCTGTGCTGAAGAATCTCCGACACGGTACCCCCGCAAAATTTGATTGCAGCCAGATTGACCATGGTAATGTTGGTCGTTTCATCAATAACCAGCAATGGAACAGGCGATGATTCGAAAACTGACTGAAAATTCCTCTTTTCGTTTTGCATTGCTCTTTCAGCCCGCTTCCTCTTGGTGACATCATTCACCAAAACATGCCGTGCCTTTCGCCCCTTAAAAATAACGCTATGCCAGGTAATCAACACATCAATTATTTCACCGTTCTTTTTAATATGCCTGAATTCTCCCAGCTGATTGTATGTACGATTCGTTGGCTCAACGCTTTTCAGCAATATCGCTATATCTTCCATCGGGCGGATATCCTTTATCGTCATCGAAAGGAATTCCTCTGCCGAATACCCGTAAAGGAATACTGCGGCCTGGTTAACTTCAAGAAAAGCAAGGGTTTCGAGGTCGAAAATCCACATGGGTTCAGGGCTATCGGCAAACATAGTGCGATATCGTAATTCGCTAAGTTTTCCGGCTTCTTCAACTTGCCGGCGATGAGTAATGTCGTTTAAAGTCAAAAGGCATTGGTCTGCTTTACCGGTAGCAATTCCAGTAATCTGAACAAAAACCGGAGAATTGTTATTAACTGACAGCGTAACTTCACACGACTGGACTGTCAGTTTATTAAATACATTGTGGAAAAAGTGATCGAAAATGGATGCGGTGTCGGATGAAATATACGGTGTAAACAAATGGTTTTCCAGGCGTGCGCGCTCCTTACCCAGCATTGCAGCCCCGCTCAGGTTATGTCTGTTGATAATACCAGCTTTGGAAAGTGTGAAATAACCGACAGGCGCAAAATCGTACAGGTCAACGGCATCCCTGGCTTCAGTAATGGCACGAATAAGTTCTTCATTCTGTAATTCAAGTTCAACCTGGTGAACATCAAATTCATGGACAAGCTTCAATAACTCTGCTTCCGTTGGTAATGATGTGACTCCGGCTGATCTGCTTTTCAGTATTTCTTCAGCTTTTAGGCGAAGTGCAGGCGAGTCGTTTGGCGTGTTATTATTCTTTTCCATTATTCTGCTCCCGATGCTGATTCTTTTGTCAAGCTTATTCCATTAAAAGTAAATGGTCATAAAGAAAAATCACACACCGATGGTCAATGACCTGACGGCCAGTAGCGTGGCATTTGTTCCAGCCTTGAATAACAGGAATGGAACCCCAAAAAATGAAAAGAAAAAAGTAATTTTTAAAGCTGCCCAAAAGGTCTTTCTACAATTTTCCGTCGTTGCAGCCAGATCAAATGTATGTATTCCAAACGACAGTTAGATTATTCGTCCTATTTATTATCTATCCAGGCCTTATCCAGGTCAATCCATTTGTTCCGTTTGTTCCGTTGAATCCGCGACCGGATTTCAAACGTCCGGCTGATGGTTTGTTTTGATATCCAGAAGCTTCGGGATTGTTTGGTTTTCAACCCCGCCTGCATGAAGGGTAGTGAATGCAAATTAATGGTCAGACTGGCAATTAATTTGCATCACTTCATATTCTTGTATGGATGTGTTTTCTCGAATTTTAAAAGACATAGTTTGTTTTTTCAGAAAACCTTACTTTTTGTCATGAAACCTTAGTAACTTAATTCAACCACTTGACGAACAACCTTATTTACCTTATCATTATGAAAAAAGAGTTCAATAATACGATCATTTCCCGAAGTTTAGCTGGTATAGTCAAGATAAGTGGAATAAGGTTGAGATCATTAGATTCCGGACCAGTTACTAAGGTTTAAAAAATTGAATACGATTCCATATTAGCGGTATACTGAAAGGTTGAGATTGCTTCACTTCGTTCGCAATGACGAGAACCGTCTTTTGGAGTAGCCAAATAAACAATCAGGATAAACCTGACAGCTAAGATTAATCAGACCGGTAGGGAGAATTTAAACACACTTCCTTTTCCCACTTCGCTTTCCACCCAAATCTTTCCGCCATGTTTTTCAATGAAATCCTTACAGAGAATTAATCCAAGACCAGTTCCTTTTTCTCTTTGGGTACCTGGAGTCGAAGAACTTTCGTCGATCCTGAACATCTTTTCCATATGGGATTTTGACATCCCGATGCCCGTATCCTGAACGATAAAAATAATCTCGTTTGGCATTTGTTCCATCGAAATTGTTATTCTTCCGCCGGGCATCGTGAATTTAATGGCATTAGATATCAGATTTCTCACCACGGTACTCAACATGGCTTTGTCGGCAAAAATCCGGATAATGCGGGGTAAAAATTTCTTGATTGTAATCGATTTTTGTTGGGCGCTATCATCTGATAATAGTGTTACTTCGTTTATAAGTAAAACCATATCGCAATACTCCAGATTGAACTCCATTCTGCCGGTTTGGGAGAGCGCCCATTCCATCAGGTTAGCCAACAGGTTCATCGCCCGTAATGAGGAATCGTTGATGATTTTGGAATACTTTTCGATTGCTGTATAATCTTTATCCTTCATCTGTTCTTCGAGGATCTGGCTAAAGCCCAGTATGGAATTGAACGGACTTTTCAGGTCGTGTGCAATAATGGAGAAGAATTTGTCTTTGGTGGCATTCAGTTTCTGAAGTTCTTCGTTTTTAACCTTGAGCACAACTTCTATCCTTTTGCGTTCGGTAATGTCGCTAAAGATACCATACGTCCCCAAAAAAATTCCATCTTTATCATTCTTTGGAACAGCTGTTAGACTAATAGTGCAAATTTTGCCGCTTGGTTGTATAATATCCATTTCATAAACACTTTGAATTCCGTGAGTTCTTAAAGAAGTCTCTTTCTGAACAATTTCAGATTGCTCTTTCGAGATAAACTGATTCAGGTTCATATTCACCAGGCAACCAGGTCCAACGCCAAAAATCATTTCAGCAGCTTTATTGGCAAGTAAAAATTGCTCCTCTGCGTTTACAAAACCAAATCCTTCGCCTACATTCTCAACAATAAGCCGGTATTTCTCTTCAGATTCTTTAAGCGCCTCTTCAGCCAGTTTACGATCAGTAATATCTTCAACAAATCCTTCCATATGGCTAAACCTGCCTTCCTCGTCAAGAACCCGTGTGACTTTGAGCCAACCAATAAAAGTACTTCCGTCTTTACGGCTGTATGTATTTTCAAAGGTATTCAGCCTGGGGTCGTTTTCTACAAGACGGATGATTTCGTCACGGCGGTTTATATCTGTAAACAAGTTAACAGCATCATTTTTAATACTGATTTTTAATTCATCGGGCGAGTTGTAGCCAAACATTTTTGCAAAAGCAGGATTGACCGAAATTACTTTTCCATCCGGAGCTGTTTGAAAAATGCCAAGGCTCGCTGATTCATAGAGGCGGCGGAATCTTGCTTCACTTTCGGACAGCGCTTTTTCAGCAAGTTTGCGCTTGGTAATATCATTCACCAAAACATGCCGGGCCTTTCGCCCCTTAAAAATAACGCTATGCCAGGTAATCAACACATCGATTATTTCACCGTTCTTTTTAATATGCCTGAATTCTCCCAGCTGATTGTATGTACGATTCGTTGGCTCAACGCTTTTCAGCAATATCGCTATATCTTCCATCGGGCGGATATCCTTTATCGTCATCGAAAGGAATTCCTCTGCCGAATACCCGTAAAGGAATACTGCGGCCTGGTTAACTTCAAGAAAAGCAAGGGTTTCGAGGTCGAAAATCCACATTAGTTCCGGGCTATTGGAAAACATATACCGATACCGTTCTTCGCTTTGTTTAATGGCTTCTTCAGCTCGCAAATGATGGGTAATATCCGTTACAGTAACCAGGCAATGATCCTCCTGCCCGTTGACAATGCCGGTAATCTGAACAAAAGCAGGAGTATCATCATGAACTGACAGCGTAACTTCACACGACTGAAGTGTCTGTATATTAAACACGTCATGAAGAAAGAGATTGAAAATGGATTTGGTGTCGGAGGAAATATAGGATGCAAACAAGCTATTCCCCAGTCGTGATCGTTCCTTACCCAACATTGCAGCACCACTCAGGTTTAGTCGTTTGATGAAGCCTGCATCGGAAAGCGTGAAATAGCCTATCGGCGCAAAATCGTAAAGGTCAACAGCATCCCTGGCTTCAGCGAGGGCATTTTGAAGTTCAGTATTCTGTAATTCAAGTTCAATCTGGTAAACATCAAACTCATGGACAAGTTTTAACAACTCTGCTTCCGTAGGTAATGATGTGGCTCCCGCTGATCTGCTTTTCAGTATTTCTTCAGCTTTAATGCGAAATTCAAGTGAATCGTTTGGCATTTTATTTTTCTTTTCCATTTTCTGGTAGTTCAATATTCCTTTTTGCTGACAAGTAATTTGAGCAAAACGAGATTCTATCAATCCATATTATTTCAAATGTATTTCAACCAATTCCGTGTCGACCCAAGCGCGTTATTATTGGTTTCTGAACTTTCGGAATTTTACGATTCTCCCGATGATAATTCTTTTCTCATCTCCATTTTTAAAAAAGTAAATGGTCATAAAATAGTCGCAACGATGGAAATGACCTGATATCCATATTTGTGGTTTTATATGCCGCTTTGAATAGCAGAAAAGTAACCTGAAGGTGAAAAGAAAAAGAAAGACATAAAGCAGCCAAGGAGGTGTTCATGGAATTTTACGATGTGCTGCTGCATCAAATGTATGTAATCCAAATGACAGTTAGATCATTCGTCCCATTTATTATCCATCCACGCCTTATCCGGGTCAATCCGCTTGTTGCGTTGAATCCGTGAGCGGATTTCAAAGGTCCGGATCCGGTCTTTATAGAGGTTATTGGCATTCTGCTTCAGCACATCGAGCGATGCATCTGTATTATCGTCCCAGCGGCGGCAAAGGTAGATCGGCTGATAAACACGGCCGATTTTGTATTTTCCTGAAATGGCCAGGGCTACGGCATATTCTTCGCCATACAGCTGGCGGATGGGTAGAAGTTGAAGATATTCTTTTGTATTTCGTCACGACCGGGCAATGCTGTTAAGTTAAGCCTAATGCAACATCTATTATTTCGGTGCGTTGCACCTTACCGTCAGGCACTTATTTTTTTTCTACAAATATCATGGTGCTCCGCACCTTTTCGATCAATGTAAGGCAGCCCCGAATGCTCGGGGCGAAATATTTGTAGAAATTTAATAGTCAGGACAATTGTAGGTGCAGCGCACCGAAATATGGTTTGCGAATCATTAATTAAAAATTTCATATTTTCCTTAACTTAATAACATTGCCCGGATGGGACAAAACTTCGCATTCCAATTAATTCGCTACTCCTGTAAAATCCCTAACAGGATTTAGAAACTAAATTTAACAGCCTCTAATCAGGTATAGTCAAGATAAGGTGAATAAGGTTGGGTTCAATAGATTTCGGAATAATGACTAAGGTTTAATCATTTGAATACGATTCCATACTCATGGGACACTGAAAGGATGAGATTGCTTCACTTTTTTATCAATGACAGATTTGAAAAAAAGTTCCTTTAGGAACAAAATATGGGTAGAATGAAATTTCGAAATGAAACATTTTGTCCCGGATGGGCAATGTCGTTAAGTTAACAGAAAATGTCACAAAAATAACCGCAGAGAGCCGCAAAGGTTTGCGCAGAGTTTCGCAGAGTAGCTCGCCGAATAAGAACTCTGTGGCTCTCTGCGCCTTCTCAGCGAACTTTGCGGTAAAAACATTCAGATTCAAAATGCCTAACTTAATAACATTGCCCGGATGGGACAAAACCCCAACCTTAAATCTATTTTTCTACCCACATCAAATCCCTGACGGGATTCTCCCTGACCTATTCACATTGTGCCCAAAAATTGGGTGGGGCCACACAATGACGAAAACCGCTTTTCGGAGCAGGCTCAAATAAACAGTCAGGATAAACCTTACAGCGACGTTTATATTATACCGGTAAGGTGAATTTAAACTCGCTCCCTGCTCCCAATTCGCTTTCAACCCAAATTTTTCCGCCGTGTTTTTCGACAAATTCCTTGCACAAAATCAGCCCGAGGCCTGTTCCTTTTTCATTGTTTGTTCCCTTAGTCGAAAAACCTGAATCTATGCGGAAAATCTTCTCCAGGATTGCTTTATTCATTCCAACCCCATTATCCGAAACCGAAAACAGGACTTCATCCGGCTTCCGTTCAGCAGAAATAACAATCCGGCCTCCCGGATTTGTAAATTTAATGGCATTCGAAATCAGGTTTCTCAGGATGGAGCTCAGCATATCTTTATCGCCAATTGCAATAACTTTTGAATGTAATTCTATCAACAGCTCAATTGACTTTTGTTGGGCCATATCAACAAATAAATTCGAAACCTCGTGAATTAAGATGCCAATTTCAATATGTTCAGGAGAAAACTTCACCATGCCTGTTTGCGACCGCGACCATTCCAATAAATTCATCAGCAACGACAAGGCACGCTCAGCTGATTTCTGAACAATCCGGGCATATTCGTCAATGCCTTCATAGTTTTTTTCCTGAATCTGTTCAACCAGGATGGTACTAAAACCTAAAATGCCATTAAACGGGCTTCTCATGTCGTGCGCTATGATCGAGAAGAATTTGTCTTTGGTAGCATTCAGTCTATGAAGCTCTTCATTTTTACTCTGGATCTGAAGCTCTATTTGTTTACTTAGGGTAATGTCGCGGATGGCAGCCAAAATGGTCTGCCGGCCGCCAAGCACAAAGTGGTTTGCCGAAATATCAACCGGGAATATCGTACCATCTTTCTTTTTATGGTAGCGAAGTTCTATCCTTGTCTCGGATTCAGACTGTGATTTTAGCGTTTTTTCCGGTTCACCTGACAATTCGAAATTATGAAGTTGCAGCATTTCTTCCCTGGTATATCCATATAAGTTGCAAGCCGCATCATTCGTATCGACAATAAGGTGTGTTTCATAATCGATCAGAAACAGCGAATCACTCTCAATCGAAAAGATACTCCTGTACTTTTCTTCGCTTTCCGCAAGAGCTTCTTCAGCATGTTTGCGTTCGGTAATATCGTTTATAACAACCTGAAATGCCGGTGCCCCAGCATAGTCAATTACCATGCCCTGCACTTCTCCATCTATAATTGATCCATCTAACTTAATATATCTCAACCCAATAACTGGTGCGAGTTCGCCTTCATTACTTAACTCTTTTAATCTCGACAGCACGATTTGATGAAAATCTGGATGAATCCGGTCGAAAATAGAGCAGCCAATCAGTTCGTGTTCTTGTTTGGCTCCAAACATTTTAATAGCCGCGCGATTAACAAAAATTATCTTCCCGTTACGATGAATAACTATAGCATTGGGCGATAACTCGACCAGATTACGGTACTTGGTTTCACTTACAAGTATTATCTGCTCCGACAGTTTTCGTTCGCTAATATCATTGTGAGTACCATACATCATCAGAGGTTTGCCATCCTCCGTGTGGGTGATCACGCGGCCACGATCGTGAATCCAAATCCAGCGACCATCCTTGTGTTTCATCCGGCATTCGCAGTCGTAGTAAGGCAGGTCGCCGGCAAAGTGCAGTTGAAGCAGCCTATTCGACTGCGCCAGGTCATCCGGATGAGCCAGTTTTTCCCACGCCGAGATGTTCATGGGTTCTAATTCATCGAGTGTATAATCAAGGATTTGAGCCCATCGCTCATTGAAAATGGTCTCGCCGGTTTGCACATTCCATTCCCAGGTGCCCACACGGGTTCCTTCGATGATGTTCTCAAGCCGCCGTTGTTGAAGGAGCAGTTTTTCTTCGGCCCGTTTGCGCCGTAAAGAGACTGAAATCAGGAATGCAATATTCTTCAAAAAATCATCCGGCGGATCAGGCGTTTGTTTTTCCATGGCCAGTAACGAAGTACCGAAAAGTTTCCCTTCGATCAAATAGGCAATTCCAATATACCTGTCAGTTTTAAGCAATTCGGATATACTGCTGCTTACCGCAGGTGATATTGCCCCGAAGCTCGCGGCTGTAAGGTTGGTGTACTTTGCAATGATCTTATCGTTTACCCTGGAATAGGTTTCCTCATCAACTATTGGGTGAACTTCTTGTACCTGCCTTCCCAAAAGGCTGACCACTTTTATTAGCATGCCGGGCTCCATGTCCATAAGCAGTGGATTCATCATCCTGCTTGCGGGATCATATTCAGAATAGGTTACAAACAAAGCTCCTGTTAATTCTTTGATCCGCCTGGTTACAAATGCTTCCAGGTTTTCATTAGCCGCCAGTGAAGATAACTCAACAGAAAACTCGGTGATCTTCGACAACCAATCATTTTGTGTTTCCAGGGCAAGTTCTGCCGTTTTCCGCTGGGTAATATCAATTGATGTAATGAAGCAAAATGCCCCATCTTCGGCAATTTTACCGGTAAGATGGAAATGACGCGGCAAAGAACCGACTGACTCAATGATAATATCGCAGTTTTCAATCGATTTAGAGTTGAAAACCCTTTCGAGAAAAAGCCTGAATACTGGTTTTGAACTTCCGGAAATAAAAAAACCAAATGGTTTGTCAATCAACGAACTTCGATTGTGATTAAGTGCCTTGGCACCTAACAGGTTCAATTCAAGAATAGTACCCTGATCAGAAATTGTATAATAGCCCGAAGGTGCAAAGTCGTACAAATCCGTATATCTTTGGGTGCCCGTATTTGCCGTCATTTCAGCACGAACAAGTTCTTCGTTCTGCATCTCTAATTCAATCTGATGCACTTCCAGTTCATGAATAAGTTTTTTACGTCCTGATTCGCTTTTCCATAAAGCTATTTCACCCAGTTTGCGAGTGTTAATATCAATACAGGAACCGATGTAACCCAGAAATTCTCCATCAGTGCCAAATCGTGGAATACCATGATCCAGCAACCAGTGGTATGTTCCATCGGCACACCGCAGCCTGTATTCTATCTCAAAAGGTTTTTGCGCTTTGAACGACCCCAGATAAATATCCAGGCAATGCTCAAAGTCATCCGGATGAACCCCTTCGGCCCAGCCATTTCCCATTTCCTGAGCAAGCGTTCGTCCGGTAAAATTAAGCCAGGGCTGATTGAAATAATTGCAAAGGGTATCGATGCCCGACTGCCAGATTAGCACCGGTGCATTGTCGGCCAACTGCTTGAAACGAGCTTCGCTTTCCTGCAGTAAATTCCCGGCATTTATAGATTCAGAAATATCGATCGGGCAAAGGTCAACTGCCTTGCCTTGTTTGTCTGTCACAATCTCCTGAACGCCAGCCGGTTCGTTCAGATTGCCGAATAACTTGTGGTAACGTTTTTCAGATTCGTCCAAACGAAGTTGCAGTTCCTGGTTTTGGAACCGCAATTTTTCTACTTCGTCTGGTAATGATTTCTCTATCATAGCAATTCCATAACAAGTAAATGGTCATAAAATAAATACACCGATGGAATTGACCTGACAACCAGTAGTGCAGTCTTATTTCGAGCCACCATGGGCAGGAATTTGTCAAAAAAAATGAATTAATAGAGAAATGCATAAGGCTGGCATAGAAGTATAGGTGGAATTATCTGATGTTGCAGCCGACTCAAAAATAATTATTCTTTATGAAAGATTGACTATTCTCCCCATTAATTTTCCATCCACGCCTTATCCGGGTCAATCCGCTTGTTGCGTTGAATCCGTGAGCGGATTTCAAAGGTCCGGATCCGGTCTTTATAGAGGTTATTGGCATTCTGCTTCAGCACATCGAGCGATGCATCTGTATTATCGTCCCAGCGGCGGCAAAGGTAGATCGGCTGATAAACACGGCCGATTTTGTATTTTCCTGAAATGGCCAGGGCTACGGCATAATCTTCGCCATAACTCACATTGGGAATCCTGATTTCGCGGAGAACCGGAGTATAAAAAGCACGGGGAGCACCCAATCCGTTAATTCGCAAAGCATTGTTCGGTCCGTTATCATCAGTCCATTCGTGGTGGTCAATCACGCCCGGAGGAATTTCCTCCAGCTTGAAGTTGGTCATCCGGTAACTGCCAATCACCATGGCGCAGTTTTCTTCATGAAATTTATCCACGATAATCTGGAGTGTATTTTCATCGGCATACAAATCATCGCTGTCGAGTTGAACAGCAAACTTTCCGCAGTCCGGGCTGAAAACCGCCAGGTTCCAGCAACCACCAATCCCCAGGTTTTCCTGCTCCGGAACGAGGTGAATCAGTTTTCCGGCTGCTGCATATTCCTTTAAAATTTCGGTCGTTCCATCGGTCGAAAAATTATCAACAACAATCAGGTTAAAATTGAACGATGCATTTTGAATCAAAACCGACTCCACCGCATCGCGAATGGTTTTTATCCGGTTGCGCACCGGAATGATTACCGATACTTCAGTATCAAACGGTTCAGAAAAGCCGGGTTCGGCAAACGGTGCCAAAAGTAAAGCGCCGATATCGCGCAAATGATTGGTACAAACCTGTTCCATTTCGACCTGGCGCTCGCGGGCGGCCGCCCTAACATAGTCAAACTGTTTTTCGCCCGAAGTCCGGTTGTCGGTTTCAGTCACCGAAAACAAGTGTTCAGGAATATGAACCAGTTCGCCCATTCGGCTGGCCAAAAGCCGCAAGGCATAGCTGCCTGCATATTTCAGCATTTCGTAATTCTCGTATCGGAATGCCTTTAAAACCTCTGACTTGTAAAGCCGAACCGGCCCAAAATTGAAATCATCGCGCAGACTACCGATTTGGTAATCGATCACCGGATTGCCCGAAACCACATCATCCGAAAGTTTAAAATAATCGGCATAAACCATGGGCGCCTCTGTCTGATTGGCAACCTGGAAAAGGCGTTCAAGTGCACCATAAGCGGGTTCAATCGCCGAATTGTCCAGGGCCAGCAAGGCATAATCGGCATGAACCATTTTTGCAATTTGCCTGATGGTGCTGCACGAGGCATATTCTTCAACCAGTATCTGCTCGCAGTTCAGGAGTTGAACCGGAGTTTTGCAAAGCACGAAAACCTGATTGACAAGAAGTGATTCGCGGAACTTATTCACCAGTTTCTGGCTGGCCTCTTCGTTGCTGAAGACAAAAAAACAATCTATATTTTGGGTCATTGGATGTAAATTAGTGACTGTTTAAACTTTGCTTTTGTTACCTCAATTTCAAGTATAAAAAACGTGCCGTAGGCACCAGATGTGGGTAGAAAGCTAAACAGAACGCAGAATGTCTCGTCCCATACGGGACGAAATTTGTCTATTCAGTTGTTTTCTACCCATATATAATCCCTCACGGGATTTAGAATTTAAATTTAACCAGCTTCTTAGAGTTTAATCACTTTCGGTTTCGTTATTCCGCTTTCGTTATGCAGGCGGTCGAGCGCCGAAATCCGGATTTCGTATTTTCTTCGTAATTTACGGGAATTTGGTTTAAAAACGATGCTCTGGTCACGGGTAATTGCAAAAATACTTTCCGCATTTCCAGCATCAAATTTTTGACCTTCAGGATTCAGATAAACCACGTAAGAAACGGCTTTATCCATTTCATTTCCGGCTTTGGCTTCCTTCCATTTCAGCTTATTGCCCCGTTTCCTGAAATGCTGCGGAATGGCCGGCGCTACTTTGTCGATCCACGGCATGACCGGAACCAGGGCCGGATAATGGTAAACATTTTCCTGAAGCGACTTTTCGAAGCCAAACAAATTGCGTTTAAAATGTACGCTACTGTAGAAGGCACTTCCGGCAAGCCCCGGTATCTGTCGGGTGATCTGAATTTGCCTGATTAATTGCTCCGGATCTCTCCAGTCCGGAATTGCAGAATTAGCTTCCAGTTTATAAACTGCATGACCAATGTACATGGCCCGGTTGTATGCGTGTGCAGCCCACCACTTGCTCAGTGTCAGGAAATCGACCGAAGGATGACCAATTTGCCAATAAATTTGAGGGAGGCAATAATCAATCCAGCTATTTTTCTGCCATTTCAGGATGTCCGCATATAATTGGTCGTAATTGGTCGTACCGGCAGTTGTTTCAGAACCTTCCGGATCGTCGGCCTTGTTGCGCCAAACACCAAACGGACTGATTCCAAACTTGACCCAAGGCTTAATGTTTTTTATGCTTTCCGAAAGTTTCCAGATCAATATGTCAACGTTGTTCCGACGCCAATCAGCTTTCTGACCGGCCTCAAAACCGCGACTGTCCTGTGCAAACGAATTTTCATCGGGAAAATCTTCTTTCAAAGGGTATGGATAGAAATAATCGTCGAAATGAATGGCATCCACGTCGTAACGCGAAACGATATCGGTAACTACCTGGACAACCCAATCGCGGGTTTGCGGCAAACCCGGATCAAAATACAGTTTGTCTCCGTATTTGACAATCCATTCGGGATGCTGAAATGCCACATGCGTTGCAGCCAAAGGTTCGGCAGCATTTTGTGAAACCCGGAAAGGATTTAACCAGGCATGAAACTCCATGTTTCGTTTATGGCATTCTTCGATCCAGAAAGCCAGCGGATCATAGAATGGAACTGGCGTTTTCCCCGGCGTTCCGCTCAGATACCGTGACCAAGGCTCCAATTCCGATTGGTAGAAAGCATCTGAAGCCGGACGTACCTGGAAAATAATCGCATTCATCCGGTTCTTTGCATGCATATCCAGAATCGCGATGGCTTCTTTCATTTGCTCATCAGTTGAAAGGCCCGGCCGGGATGGCCAGTCAATGTTATTTACAGTTGCTACCCAAACTGCACGGAATTCGCGTTTTGGAGCTGGTTGAGCAAAAGCTCCCCAAGCTGAAAACAAAAAGAAAATGAAGATATACCTGATCATCCCGGCAGTTTTAATATCCTGCAAAATACGGTATCCCCAATAATTAACAGCAGGAAATCAGGAATTTTTATCAAGATTGGAATGTTCAAAACATTTGAAAGCATAAGAATATAATGTCTGTACTTTGTAGGATTTCCTATAAGCCAACCTTCTTATTTGCAATTTAATAAGAAGCATTTCCAGACTAACTCACAACAATTTTAAAGATTATTGTCTATCTTACAATATGTTGCAAAATAAATAAATACACAATTTATTCTATTTTTCCAAGAAGCGGTGTTTGGATATTTCCCTTTCTTTGGTATCTTTGACCCGATCAGTTCGCTGAAAGTTCTATCAGAAAAAATTATTTTTAAAAATATAATACGCTTGGTGAACCAAAGTGCTGCTTTAATGGTTATTTAGGTAACTTCTACAAAGTAGACTACTTTGGTGGAATCATGGTTTATTAGGTTTAGTTGGTTTAGGTTAGTTTCCCGTCGTAACGGGTGAAAAGGCTGTCAGAGGACAGCCTTTTCTATTTGTAACAACCGAGATGGAACGATAAAGCAATGAAGCCTTCCGTTTTACTTTTTTCATACATTTGCGACCTGAATAAATGAGTCGAAACACCTTACGATGGTAAATATGGCTTCTGAAAAAGGAATATTCCAACGCACTGAGTTGTTATTTGGGACAGAAAAGATGGATCAAGTTGCCCGGCAAAAGGTGATTATCTTTGGAATAGGCGGCGTGGGCAGCTGGTGCGCCGAAAGTCTTGTCCGGACAGGTATCCGTCATTTGACACTGGTCGATTCCGACCGCGTTTGCATCACCAACATTAATCGCCAGATCCACGCCACCACGCTGACTGTAGGTGAAGTCAAAACCGATGCGTTGAAGAACCGCCTTCTCGAAATCAATCCTTCAGCTGAAATCCAGACCCTTCAAAAAATATATGAACCTGAGAACTCCGACTCGTTCGATTTGGATTCGTACGACTACATCATTGATGCCATTGACAGTCTGAGCAATAAAATTGATTTGATACGCAAAGCAACCCGCACCAGGGCGGTATTCTTTTCGTCGATGGGAGCGTCGCTTAAACTCGATCCGACCAAAATCCGCGTGGCTGAGTTCTGGAAAGTGAAAGGTTGCCCTTTTGGCTCCATCATCCGGAAAAAGATGCGCAAAGGCGATTTGCCTGCAAAAGAGTTCATGTGCATTTACAGCGAGGAGTTGCTCGAAAACAAGGGTTCAGGATCATCATGCGGTACCGATAAATGTTTATGCCCGAAGTCGAAAAATGCCGCAGGCGATCCGGAATTAGCCGATCATGAATGGTGCACCCAGAAAGCCGTAATCAACGGCACCGTAGCACACATTACCGCAATTTACGGATTTACTCTGGCGGGCCTGGTTATTCAGGATATTTACAAAGCCCCCTTCTAATTCACCCACAGGGGGAAGGCATAGCAACATCTTTCAAAAAACATACTTCACAATCAACAAATATATTCTCAGCGGAAGAGATTTCTTCAATTATTGGATACTTTGCCTATAATGATTACTTTTGTAAGTAAAAGGATATAAAATGACTGATTATAAAACTATTATAAGGCGGAATCCAAATAAACGATTCGGAAAACCTTGCGTAAGAGATACGCGGATTACAGTATATGATGTACTTGGCTGGCTGGCTTCAGGAATGGATTTTAATGATATAATTGCCGATTTTCCTGAATTAACTACTGAGGATATAAAAGCTTGCTTAGCTTATGCTGCTGATAAAGAACACAAACTGCAACATGCATCATGAAATTGTTATTTGATCAAAACATCTCTTTCAGGATAACCAAAAAACTTATAAGTTACTTTGCTGACTGCCTTCATGTTTCTGATTGCAAATTGAGTGGTTTTGAGGATCAGAAAATATGGGAATACGCAAGAGATCATGATTGTGCGATTGTGACGTTTGATTCAGATTTTTATGACATAAGTATAATAAATGGTCATCCTCCTAAGATTATTTGGTTACGAACCGGGAATGTGACGACACCTGAGATTGCCCAATTGATCATTCACAATCAAAAAATCATAAAATCCTTTCTGAATAATGATGAATTCAAGGACATTTCATGTCTGGAATTAGAACAATAACACGACTCCTCCCTTGAACACCTGCCAATTTAATTTACTCTGGCCGACCTTGTTATTCAGGATATTTACAGAAAAAACTATTTGGTCGAGCCAATCAAATTTCACAATGCTGAATTATAAAAAAAGTGTCTCTTATATTTATATCCGAAAAGTCCAATTTGTTTTGAATATTTACACAATGAAGATCATAAAAACCTTACTAATCATCTTATTTTCGCAATCAGTTTTTGGACAAATCAATGTTCAGAAAGAGTTTGAATTTGCCGCAAAACAATATCAGGGAATGTTGGCTTCTCACACTGATATAACCCAATTTCCTCAATCAACCAAAGCAGATGGCAGTCCAAATAACAGAACATCCGACTGGTGGTGCAGTGGTTTTTTTGGAGGATCACTTTGGTATATCTATGAATTCACAAAAGATCCCAAATGGGAAGAATCTGCTGATCGGTGGACTATGGCGTTAGATAAAGAGCAGTTTAATACCGGTACCCACGACTTGGGTTTTATGTTGTACTGTTCATTTGGAAATGGTTTTCGTCTTACCCAAAACGAAATTTATAAAAAGATTTTGCTTAATGGGGCTAAATCGCTTGCAACACGTTTCGACCCTAAAGTTGGAGTAATCAAATCATGGAATATTTTTCAGGAGAAATATAATTATCCGGTTATTATCGATAACATGATGAATCTTGAGTTTTTGTTCTGGGCGGCCAATGAATCAGGAAACAAAGACTTTTATAATATTTGTGTAACTCATGCTGATAACACACTGAAAAACCATTTTCGTCCGGATAACAGCAGTTATCATGTGGTCTGTTATGGGCCTGACGGTGATGTTCTTGCAAAGAAAACGCATCAGGGAGCAGCGGATGAATCCGCCTGGGCGCGGGGTCAGGCCTGGGGTTTGTATGGTTACACGGTGATGCTTCGAGAAACCGGAGAGGTGAAATATTTGACACAAGCTCAAAAAATTGCAGCCTTCATCCTGAATAATCCTAACCTTCCTGCGGACAAAGTTCCATATTGGGATTATAGCAAGCCCGGCGAAGAGCGTGATGCGTCGGCTGCAGCGATTACTGCTTCAGCTTTACTTGAATTAAGCCAATATTCTGACAAGGAACAAAAGCCCTATTATTTTGCCATGGCAACTAAAATTCTTGAATCTTTGTCAAGTCCTGCCTACAAAGCAAAGCTCGGTGAAAACAACCATTTTATTCTGATGCATAGTACTGGTCATAAACCAGGGAAATCAGAAATAGACGTGCCATTGGTATATGCAGATTATTATTATTTGGAAGCTTTGTTGCGTTATCAGAAAATAGCAGGTAAATAAATTTTGAAGTAATTATTTAAAGCATAATAGATTTTGCTATGAATAAGTTGTTTATATTTCTTTTTGTCCTTTGTGTCAAATTACCCGATTTTGTTCAAGCACAGCCCATTCTGGTGTTCATCGTAATCTCGAATCCAATTTCTGATGATCGGAAGGAAGAAGTTCTGGCGATTAAATGGACCGATATTCTGGCAAAATATCCCAAAATTGATACTGCCAATTTTAAAATTATCAATCTTAAAACAAAGGAAGAATTACCCTGGCAACTGGAGACAAAAGGTGGAAAAGATGTTCAAAATCTGTTGGTCCAATTGGATGTTGCAGCCAAAAGTACTGTGAAACTGGGAATTCAAGAGGGAAAGTCCGCAGTTGTAAAAACCAAAACATTTGGACGGTATGTACCTGAACGTAAAGATGATTTTGCCTGGGAAAATGACAAAATAGCATTCAGAATGTATGGTAAAGCTTTGGAGCAAAGTCCCTCAGAAATGGCTTACGGATTGGATGTGTGGGTGAAACGAACAGATAAAATGGTTCTGAATGATCGTTATAAGCGAGGAAACTACCATATTGATATTGGTGATGGAATGGATTATTACCATGTGGGCTTCACTTTGGGAGCGGGAAATATTGCACCTGTGGTGAATGATTCGATTTACTATTCCCAAAATTATGTGCGTTGGAAAGTTTTGGACAATGGTCCGCTCCGTACATCATTTCAGTTGGAATACAATGAGTGGGCGGTAAATGGCACCAAAATAAGCGTTGTAAAAACGATATCACTGGATGCAGGTTCACAACTTAGCCGGATAGAAGCTCAGTTTAGTCAGGAGCAAAAATTAGATTTGCCTGTCGTGGTTGGTATCGTGAAGCGGAAAGAACCAGGAGCAATGCTTTTGGATGAGCAACAAAGTTTGATGGCATATTGGGAACCTCAATTTGGCGAAGACGGGATTACCGGAGTTGGTTCTATTCTCTTAAATCCGGTTACTAAAATAAAGGTTACCAATGAGCAGATTCTATCGTATACCATTTCCAAAAATGGCGAACCAGTTGTGTATTATACTGGTGCAGCATGGAATAAAGCCAATGAAATCATCTCATCAAAAGCCTGGTTCGATTATATACAGTTGTATAAAAACCGGCTTTCGAATCCTTTAAAGATTGTTTTGGAATAAATAGTAACAAATTGGAGTAAAGATAGCTTATAGAAAAGCGATGAAATACCTGAAACGGCATTTCATCGCCTTTCTATTTTAGGTTCTTGTCAATAAAAATTTATTCATTTTCCCCGGCCACATATCCAAAATTTGCCAGGATTCCTCCATCGACAAAAAGTATATGTCCGTTCACATAGTTACTGGCGGCTGATGCAAGAAAGACAGCTGCACCTGCAAGATCTTCCGGATCGCCCCAACGGCCTGCCGGTGTGCGGGTCATAACCAGATTATTAAAGGGATGACCATTTACACGAATAGCATCGGTCTGCGATGTAGCAATATATCCGGGGCCAATTCCATTAGTCTGAATATTATGCTTTGCCCATTCGCAACACATATTCGCGGTGAGTAGCTTCAGTCCACCCTTGGCAGAAGCATAGGCAGAAACAGAATTCCGGCCATACACGCTCATCATCGAACACATATTTATGATTTTTCCACCGCCACGGCTAATCATTGACGGAACAACCCTTTTTGAAACAATAAATGGTGCGACTAAATCAATATCAATGACTTGTCTGAAATCTTCAACAGGCATATCGAGTATAGGAATCCGTTTGATAATTCCGGCATTATTTACAAGAATATCGATTGGACCAACCTTAGTTTCTATGATTGAAATGCCTTTGTCAACATCTTCCTCATTTGTAACGTCGAAAACAACAGTGAAAACATCAATTCCATTTTCAGCATAAAGCTTTTTACATGCCACCAATCTATCTTCATGTAAGTCATTTACACATATTATTGCGCCAGCCTGGGCGAGTGCTATTGCGATTGCCATTCCAATACCATGGGTTCCGCCTGTAATAAGGGCTATTTTCCCTGTCAGATCAAACATTTTCATTATAAGTATTTAAAATTTAATGACTTAAATCGTGTAATTTTTTCTGATATAAACAATTCGGCAATCGGGATTGAGCAGTGTGATTATCTCAACTGATCCGTAGGAACAATATCCATATCGCCATAGTTGAGGTTCTCACCAGCCATTCCCCAAATAAATGAGTAGTTGGAGGTTCCGGCAGCAGAATGGATTGACCAGGTCGGCGAAAAAACAGCTTCTTCGTTTTGCAACCAAAGGTGTCGGGTTTCTTTAGGGTCGCCCATGAAATGACAGATGGCTTGTCCTTTGGGAACCTGGAAATAAAAATAGGCTTCCATGCGACGGCTGTGGGTATGCGCTGGCATGGTGTTCCAAACACTTCCGGGCTTTAGCTCAGTCATTCCCATTTGCAGTTGGCAGGTCTGCACTACCGAATTTACCAGTAATTTATTGATTGTGCGTGCATTCGATTCAGCCATCGTTCCCATTTCTACGACTTCGGCATCTTTCAATGTGACTTTCTTTGTTGGATATTCTTTGTGTGCAGGGGCAGAATTAATGTAAAAATGTGCAGGGGCATCCTGGTTTTGAGACGAAAATACAACTGATTTATTTCCCCTTCCAACATACAAAGCCTCTTTAAAACCAAGTTCATAAATAGTCCCGTCGACTGAAACCGAACCGTTTCCTCCAACATTAATGATTCCCAGTTCACGCCTCTCGCAAAAGTATTCAGCTTTTAACGGATCGATTGGTTCAAGTTCCAGACCCATACTTACAGGAACAGCACCGCCCACAATATACCTGTCGTATTGCGAATAAGTCAGACAAATCTGATCTGTTTTCATCACATTGCTGATCAGATATTCCTTGCGTAACCTGCTGGTGTCATAATTTTTTGCATCATCAGGATGCGTGGCGTAACGCTCTTCAAAAATAGTATTCATGATATTCAAATAAATCAGTTTTGTTTCACATTCATCGAGTGACAAAAATAGCATAATTAAATTATCTTTGCAATCGATTGCATAAGTTATATAAACCTAATATGTCAATTGATTTATTCATTTTTGTTTTCAAAAAAGAATACATAGACGATGTATCGCTCATCAATGATATAAGATGAAAAAGCATCTGGAAATTACAATTCATCATTTGGCCAAAGAACTGAAAATTTCAGCTTCTACGGTTAGCCGCGCTTTAAACGATAATGACCGGATAAGTGAAGAAACCCGGAAAAGAGTGCAGCAAAAAGCAATTGAGATGGGATATCGCCCAAATGTTCTTGCGGCAAATCTTCGAAGTAAACGTTCGATGACAATTGGCGTTGTTGTACCACGCATTGATCGTTATTTTTTCTCCTCAGCGATTAGTGGAATAGAGGATTATGCATGGACCAAAGGATTTAGTGTAATAATTTCTCAATCGAATGATCTATTGATCAAAGAGGCAAATTGTATACGGACTCTTTACAACAATCGTGTTGACGGGTTAATTATTTCTATATCCATGCAAACCGACGATGACAAACATTTAAGATTATTTTCCGACAGAAATATTCCAATCCTCTTTTTTGACCGCTTTTGCCCTACAATTAAGAGCGATCGGATTTTAGTCGATGACTTTAATTCAGGATATAAAATCACAACTCATTTGATTGAAAGAGGGTGCAAACGAATTGCACATATTGCGGGGCCTGAGTTACTTAATATCTACAAGGATCGTAAAGATGGGTATCTCAAGGCACTCAATGATGTTGGGATTCCAATTCCTGAAGGGTATCTTGAAGTTACCGGGTTGACCAAAGAAGAGGGTAAACAGGCATTTTCGAGGTTGATGTCACTCCCTAATCCTCCGGATGGAGTTTTCTGTGGGAATGATACCACTGCCTTAAGTGCTCTGGAATATTGCCAGAAATACCAACTAAGAGTTCCTGAAGATGTGGCATTGGTTGGATTTAGCGACGAACCTTTTAGCTCAGCAGTAACCCCTTCGCTTTCTACAGTCAAACAACCAGGTTACGAAATGGGTTTCCTGGCTGCACAGAAGATCATTCACCGAATAGAAAACATAAATTCAGTTATTCCATTTGAAGAGATCGTACTACCGGCACAATTAATCATCAGAAATTCATCTATATAGCATCAATTATTCTGAAAGTTGTCATACTTGGAGAAATCATGTTAAGACTTTCGACACCAGCTTATTTGAGATTCTCTCAAATAATTTATGCAAATTTAAAAGCCAGCATCAACTGAAATACCCGTCCAAATATTCTTTGGTTAGCTTTTCTTTCGGATTATTGAAAAATTCGGCAGCAGGTCCGGCTTCGATCACCTCACCCAAGTACATGAACACCACATAATCGGCTATTCGTTTGGCCTGACGCAGTGTGTGAGTTACCAAAACGATCGAATACTGATCTTTAAGTTTCAGAAACAATTCTTCAATTTTTTTACTTGAAATCGGATCCAAAGCCGAAGTGGCCTCATCGCCCAGGATGATTTCAGGTTTAACTGCAAGACCACGGGCCAGACAAAGGCGCTGCTGCTGCCCGATCGACAAACTGGTTGCCGGTGATTTCAGCCTGTCTTTCACTTCTTCCCACAATCCGGCTTCCCGAAGGTATTTTTCAACCATGAGGGTTAATGTCTTCTTTCTTCGGATTCCGTGAATGCGCGGTCCATAGGCAATATTATCGAAGATCGACATCGGCAGCGGACATGGCCTCTGTGAAAGCAATCCCATTTTCTTCCGGATATTTTCGACCTCAACTCCTTTTCCATGAATATTTTCACCATCAACCAGCACATCGCCTTCTATCCTGACATCAATTGAGTTTTGAAGCAGTCGGTTAAAAGTTTTCAGCAAGGTTGTTTTTCCGCATCCTGAAGGCCCAATAATACAGGTAATTGCCTTGTCCGGAATATCGAGGCTGACATTTTTCAGGATATGATTTTTCGTCAGATAAACATTCAGGTTTCTGACGCTGATATGAGGTTTATGAATCTTTAAGATTTGATCAGCATCTACCTGATTTAGTGTGTCATTCATGACCTGCATTTTATTCAAGGGTGAATCTACGTATTTTTCGACCCGTAACAAATTTTGTATCATATCTTGTTTTTTGAATATTTTCTACTGTAATACCTTCCAGCCAAACTCAGGATTAATACGATGAAAGTCAGGATCAGTGCGGCCGCATAGGCCCGGTCCTGAACTTCGGCAATTGGGCTGCTTAGCTGGAAAAAGATGGCCAGAGGTAAAGTGGCCACCGGTTGCGAAAGCGATGTTGGAAT
>JBAWZG010000036.1:0-24763 GCA_037143155.1 Bacteroidia bacterium | reverse complement strand
AATTTATGCCAAATTTCTCCCATATCCTTTTCGATCTCGACGGTACCCTGACCGATCCGCGCCTCGGAATTGGCAATTCTCTTCGATATGCCCTCCGCCAAATGCAAATTGACGGGTACAGCGACGAAATCCTCGAGCGCTTCGTCGGGCCGCCACTTCAGGATGGGTTTAAAAACCTGTTTGGACTGGATGAGCGAAATACCAATCTTGCGGTGGAGCATTTCCGGACTTATTTCGGAGAAAAGGGTTTGTACGAGAATATTCCTTATCCGGGAATCATGGAGTTGCTTGAAGAATTGCAACTCTCCGGAAAGCGTATTTTTGTAGTGACTTCAAAGCTTGAAAAGTACGCCAAAATGATAATCCGGCATTTTGAATTCGACCGGTATGTTGAGGATTTGATCGGAGCAGAATCCAATGGCGAACATTCAGGAAAAGGGCAACTGATAGCCAAATTGCTGAACAGATATCAGATCATACCAAGTCAATCCGTGGTCATGATTGGTGATACTCCTTACGACATGATTGGCGCCAAAGAGAACCAGATATCCAGTATTGCAGTCAGTTACGGTTTTGGAACACAGCAAACCCTGAGTGCGTGCAATCCGGAATTTATGGTTGATTCGGTTGATGAACTGACAGAATTGTTGCTTGGATAAATAATTGATGGACTGAAGGATTGAAAGTCCGTACATGAATGTGACGGCAAAGGATACTTTTCTGAATCTTCTGAGGTCTACTCCCTTCCCAATTTTGGGGAAGGCTTGGGGATGGGGCTTTCCACTTTTCACTGCCTTTTTTCTGAATAGTTTTTTCTTTATCTTGATAGCCTGATTTTATCACACTATAACTATGGAAAATTCGGATCAAAAAAAGTGGTTTGTCATTCTCAATCCGCATGCTGGTTCAGGCCAGGGAAAGAAGGATCAAACGATAATTGTTAACCTGTTGAATCAAAAAGGATTTGATTTCAAGCTTGCAGTTTCAGATTATCCGAAACACGCCATTCAGTTGACAATTCAAGCTATAACTGAAGGTTTCCGAAATTTGATTGTTGCTGGAGGCGACGGTACCCTCAACGAAGTGGTAAACGGAGTCTTTTTACAAACGGTCTGTCTTCCGGACGAAATTATCGTCGGGGTGATTCCAGTGGGTACCGGTAACGACTGGATCAAAACCTTTGGAATTCCGAACAAATATCCGCAAGCCATTCAGATGATCATAAAGGGAGATACCATGCAGCAGGATATTGGTCGCATCATCTATACCAGTTTTAATCAGGCCAAAATATGTTATTTTGCCAACATGGCCGGATTTGGATTTGATGCCATGGTTGCAGAAAAAACCAACCGGCTGAAAGATCAGGGCCGGAAAGGAATTTCACTGTATCTTCAGGCACTTAGCTCCAGTTTTTTGAATTATCAAACCGGAAAGGCCCGATTGGTAATTGATGATAAAGTAATTGAGGAGCTCGTTTTTTCAGTAAGTATCGGTATTGGCAGGTTTAACGGCGGAGGAATGATGCAGGCTCCCGATGCTATTCCTGACAACGGTTTGTTTCAGGTAACCATCATCCGCAAAATCGGATTGTTTGGAATCCTTCGTAACCTGGCCGGTTTATATTCCGGAGCCTATCTAAAAGATCCGCGCGTTTCAACTTATTCGGCCAGCCGGGTTTCCATTAGTGCAGCAAAAAATATTGCAGGAGAAGCCGATGGCGAAATACTGGGCGACAATAAATTTGATATTGACCTGTTTTCTCATAAATTGAAAGTAATTTATAATCCTGAAAAATATTTAAAATTTGACTAACTTGTTTTCTTTTTTCATTTCATGAACAATATTTCATGTTTTTCCGTTTGAAGTTTCAATCAAAAAATTAATCTATGAAATTAGTTGACGAATTTAAAGCATTTGCCATGCGCGGAAACGTGGTCGACATGGCTGTGGGTATTATCATTGGCGGAGCCTTTGGAAAAATTATCAGTTCTGTAGTTGCTGATGTAATTATGCCGCCGATCGGGCTATTGTTGGGTGGCGTTTCGTTTACCGATCTGAAAATTACACTGAAAGAACCCGTTGCAGATGCTGCCGGAAAGATAATCAAACAGGCCGTTTCAATTAATTACGGAAACTTTCTTCAAACAACGATTGACTTTTTGATTATTGCATTCGCAATTTTCATGATGATCAAAGCGATGAACCACCTTAAGAAGAAGGACGAAGCTCCGATTGAAGCTCCAGCTCCTCCAGCTCCAAGCAATGAGGAATTGCTGTTAACCGAAATCAGGGATTTGCTGAAAAAGAAATAGATAAATAAAAGGAAATAGTCATTGGTCATTGTTGAAAGGCTAATAAGCTACTTTTCTAATGACAAATGACTATTTTTATTGTCAATAAGTAAGATATCAATAATTGATGATCATTCCACCTTTCCTCAAGCCCGGTGACCGGATCCGAATCGTTTCACCTGCCGGAAAAGTACAGAAAGATAAAATTCTTCCAGGTATTGAATTGTTGCAGGACGAAGGTTTTGAGGTGGTGGTGGGACGGCATGTTTTCGGCAAGAATTTTCAGTATTCCGGAACCGATCCGCAACGGGCTGCCGATTTGCAGGAAGCCATTAATGATCCTGAAACCCGGGCAATTATTTGCGCCCGTGGTGGCTACGGATCGCTTCGCATCATTGAAAAAATCGACTTTTCGCCGCTCCTGAGAAATCCCAAATGGCTGGTCGGATTCAGCGACGTAACAGCCTTTCATCTCATACTCAACAAGCTTGGAATAGCCAGTATTCACGGTGCAATGCCTGGTTTTTTTCTTGATGACAATAAACCTTCCAAAAGTTTTTTTAGTCTGATGGAATTGCTTTCCTCCGGAAGCTCGGATGTTAAAATTCAGGCCGAGGAGACAAATCGCAGCGGAAGTTGCTCCGGAGAATTGGTTGGCGGAAACCTTTCATTGGTTTACAGCCTTCAGGGAACACCCTGGCAATTGGAAACTTCAGGAAAAATTCTGTTTATCGAAGACATATCGGAATACCTGTATCATCTTGACCGCATGATGCAAAACCTCCGGCTGGCTGGTCAGCTGAAAAACCTGGCCGGACTTGTGGTCGGCGGGTTTACCGATATGAAGGATAATGACAGCCCATTTGGAAAGTCAGCTTACGAAATCATTCTGGAAGCCGTTCAGGACTACCAATTCCCGGTTTGCTTTAATTTTCCGGCGGGTCATATTCCTAAAAATCTGGCTCTCATGTTTGGCGCTACTTATCGGCTTGATGTTGCCGAAAAATGCCGGTTAACACGCACCGAGCCATGAGCAAAGCATTCGAATTAGGTCGGAAAGGGGAGGAGTTGGCTGTTGAGCATCTCAAATCAATCGGCTATGAAATACTGGCGGTCAACTGGTTTTCGCATCACCTCGAAATTGATATTATCGCGAAGGATGGGCCAGAACTGGTGATCGTGGAAGTGAAATCGCGTGGAAGCGATTCGTATGAACATCCTGTAGAAGCCGTTTCAAACAAGAAAATACGCTTTCTGGTGAATGCTGCGGAGGCATATATTCAGGAAAACAACATCAATTTGGATACCCGTTTCGATGTTATTTCGATTGTCTTTTACGGCCGAAACTTTGAAATTGAACACTTCAAGGATGCTTTTTATCCTCCGGTTGGCTGATCGATTTTCTGGCATAATTAACTGTACCTTCGCCGGATGACAAGTCCGATTAAAAATCAAACGAATATTCTGGAGAAACTGAGCATTGAGAAACTCAATGCAATGCAGGAAGAGGCTCAGTCGGCCATCCTTTCCAGCGCTGAAATTGTACTGCTATCTCCAACAGGAACCGGTAAAACATTGGCTTATCTGCTTCCCATCATTGCAGAACTGGATATTAGCTGCGCCGAAGTTCAGGCGCTGATTATTGTCCCTTCGCGTGAATTAGCTATTCAGATTGAGCAGGTCGTCCGGACCATGGGAACAGGATACAAAGCCAATGCAGTTTATGGTGGAAGAGCCGGATCGAAAGATAAAACTGAAATCAAACACCGGCCTGCTATCTTGATTGGTACGCCTGGCAGAATTGCAGATCATTTACGAAGGGAAAACTTTTCTTCTGAATTTATTACCACGCTGGTACTCGACGAATTCGACAAATCGCTTGAAATCGGGTTCGAATCTGAAATGAAGGAAATCCTGGCACTTTTGACAACGGTTCAGAAAAAAATATTGACTTCAGCCACTCAGGAAGTTGAAATTCCGAAGTTTGTGGGAATGAAAAATCCGGTGGTCATCGATTATCTGGAAGGCGGGACTTCGCAACTGAAAGTCAAAATGATCCTTGCAAGTTCTCCGGATAAATTATCCACATTGGCCGAACTGCTTTGTCATTTGGGTAATCACCCCGGAATTGTCTTCTGCAATTTCAAGGATACCATTCAGGAAGTGAGTGATTTTTTAACTGAAAACAGAATCGGACATGGCTGCTTTTATGGCGGAATGGAACAGAAAGACCGGGAAAGGGCGCTCATCAAATTCCGGAACGGAACGCACCAGCTCATCGTAGCTACCGATCTGGCTGCCCGGGGAATCGACATTCCGGAAATACGGTTCATTATTCATTATCAGCTTCCAATGAGAAGCCATGAATTCACGCACCGCAATGGCCGGACTGCCCGGATGTTCAGCGACGGAACTGCCTATGTGCTGAAATGGAAAAATGAAAATCTGCCTGATTTTGTTGAGAACGCTGAAATTGAATTGATGCAAAAGGCTTCGGTGCCTTCGCCTTCGATCTGGAAAACCGTGTTCGTTTCAGGAGGAAGAAAAGACAAAATTTCGAAAGGAGATATTGCCGGATTATTTATGAAACAAGGCAAACTCAGCAGCGATCAGTTGGGGACCATCGAAATAAAGCAGGATTGTGCCTTTGTTGGCGTGCAGTCGGCAGTAGTAAATCAGCTTATTCAACTGGTTGATAACAGCCGGCTTAAAAATAAAAAAGTAAGAGTGACAGTCGTATAGGGAATTATTTTAATGAAGGAACAAGACGCAACCGTTCAGCAGCTTTCTCGAGCGTTTCATTGTTCTTTGCGAAACAAACCCGCACCATTTTCAGCTTGTTTTTTTCGTGAAGAAATGCTGAAACCGGTATTACTCCGACTCCAAATTCGCTGGCCAAACGGAAAGTAAAATCGGCATCCGACTCATCAGAGATTTTCGAATAATCCAGAATCTCGAAATAGCTACCCTGTGAAGGAATAATTTTAAACAAACTGTCTTCCATCAACCGATTAAAATAGTTTCGTCTACCCTGATACATTTCCGAAATATCTTTTTTTGAATCTTCGGTTTGCAGGTATTCCGAAAGTGCGTATTGCAGAGGTGTATTTACGTTATAAATCTGAAACTGCTGGATTCTCCTGAATTCGTTCATCAGCTTTTCAGGACCAAGAATATAAGCAAGTCCCCATCCGTTGATGTTAAAAACCGGCCCGAATGATGAAACGATGAAACTTCGGCTGGCAAGCTTTTCATATTTCGCAACACTCTGATGAGTATTGTTATCGAATACAATTGATTCAAAAACCTCGTCGCTCAGAATAATGATATTGGTTCCATTGGTTAAATGCTGAAGCTGAATCAAGTCAGAATCGGTCAGGACTGCTCCTGTAGGATTGTGAGGAGAATTAATGATGATCATCCGGGTTTTCGAAGTAATCATCTTCCTGACCTCTTCCCAGTCGATATGAAAATCGGGTTGTTTCAGCGCCACATAAACCGGACGGCCTCCGTTGATTGAAATGGCTGGGGCATAAGATTCGTAAGCCGGCTCGAAAAGAATAACCTCGTCCTCATCTTTTACGGTGGAACTAATGGCAGTCATGATGGCCTGAACCTGGCCAGCAGTAATGGTTATTTCAGTTTCAGGATTGTAGGTATGATTGTATAGCCGTGATACACGGGCTGAAATTACCTCGCGCAATTCACTGATGCCTTCGTGTGGGGCAAAATTGTTGTATCCCGACCGAATATAGGTAGCAGCCAGATCGGCCAGTTTTTCCGGACAAGGGAAATCAGTCTTTCCGAGTGAAAGATCGACTGCACCGGTTTCTGTAACCAGCTTATTTACGATGGAAAAAATACTTCCTTTTGTATTCGGTAATTTTGAAAGAGCCATGGATTAATTATTGAATTGCAAAGTTAAAAAAATATGCTATACCCATTCAATTCTATTTGGTTTGTATTCACATTTAACCTTTAATAAATCAAGTTGTTCATCTCAGAACTTCTTTTAAAACTCCAAGTGATTTGATTACGCCCAGATTGTCAAAATGAATCTTGTAAAATTCGAGGAGTTTCTCAAGTACAATATTTCGTTCGCTATGTGAATAGTCCAGCGTTTCAAGAGATGAGAAATCGACATCAAATAGTCTTGAAAATAAGACCGTTGCATGTTTGTCGGTGAACTGATTGTGCATGGGTTCGTGACTCACAAAAAGGGCACTTTGCATATCAAAAAAATTGCTGATTTGCGAATTATCCTGACTTGGACTGATGCCCAGAAACATGGTTAATTTAAAAAGAAACCAGATGTGGAAATTACTGACACCCGATTCGGTCAAATCAAGAAAATTCAACGAATGAAAAATAAAATCGAACAACTCCGGATTTGGTTCCTCCTCGCGTAAACATTTGAACAGTATCTCAGCCAGAAAAAAAACCTGTGAACTTTTTCGTATGTCAAAAGGAATGGAACTGTAAGGATATGCAATCCGGGCATTTTTAAGCCGTTGAATATCATGTCCTGCCCGGTAATACAGTTCGAGATCGAGCAAATAGAGCGGTTGAAAAGCAGAAGCTTTTACCGTTGAATTTTTGCTTCGAACACCATTAATCATGAACGACTGCCTGCCGTAAGCTTCCGTATAAATAGCGGCGATCAGGCTGGTTTCGGAGTATTTAATAGCATGCAGAAAAATTCCCCGAGTTTTTTCGAGCACAATTCACAATTTTAATGGATAAATAGAATTTTGGTGATTTTCGTTTTTTCGCCCAGCGGGTCGGTCATAAATACCAGATAAACACCTGTTTTGCAACGGTTGTTGTTCTGGTTCCGGCCATCCCAAATAGCCTGTCCTCCAAGCGAAATAGTTTTAAAAACCAGATTTCCACTGATGTCGGTTATTTTAACATCCGTATTATCGACCAGCCCCTTGACCACAATTGGGCCTGCATAGGTTTCGCGCACGGGATTCGGATAAACGTAAACATCGCTGAACTCTTCGTTTGCGGCCGTTGCATCGCCCATGTATGAAATTAGCCCGGAAGCTGTTCCGACAAAAACCTCACCGGTTTGCTGGTTAATGGCGATATCAGTTATTACATTACTTGGCAACGGACTGTCTTCCGAAGTAAAATGCCTGATTTCCGTTTCACCATTTTCAGAAATTAAAAATACCCCGGAATTTTTGGTTCCGAACCATTTCCGGTTTGCCCCATCCACAGCTATGGCCGTGATGGTTTCTTTTTCGAGTAAGGGATGAAATAATCCGTCTTTTATGTCCAGGCCGGGCCGGGTAGCATACATCACACTTTCCGTCCAAACGCCTGATGGATTGCTAAATACGGCAACTCCTCCGGAAGTTCCAACCCAAAGTTCGCCGTTTTTGTCTTCAACCAAAGAATACACATCACTCATTTCGTGAAAGAACTCACCATCAGAATTCACAAAACGCGCCGTCACCTTTTGTTGTTTCGATTGGTTGTTTGCGCTGTTTAAAACATACAAACCGTAACCACGGGCAACAACAATCCATTTGTCATCCTTCTGGGTTACGACCACTTTACCAATTGTTGCTAAATTGGCTATTCCGCTCAAGTCATAGGCTTTCCAGGAGCCTTCGGTCAGGTGTTCAGAAATAACTTTTGGGACACCTGAATTCGTTACCCACAGGTTTCCTTTCGAATCGAATGCCATTCCGCCGATCCGGACATAAGCAGCATTGGGCTGGTCGGGCAATTGGGTTTGCAAGGTACTGTTGAAATTATCGAATCGTTTCACATATTTCCCGGAATTAAATTCAAGAACTCCGCCACCCCACGAACCGGCATAAACATGTTCGGGACTTTTCGGATCAACTGCCATGCAAACGATATCTCTGAAATCATTCGGATTTGGAAATACTTTATTGTCGAAAACCGACCAGTTGCCCTGGTTATTCAGTTGAAATTTAGGCGGAGAATATAAATTTCCCCAGGCATTATCCCTTCCGCCTGAAGTAATCCAAAGATCCTGACCGCTCGTCACCATAGAGAAAATCATATTATCTTCAGGTCCTTCCGGAATTATTTTTTCGGTTTTGGTACCTGCTTTCACCAGTCCGTTCACAGGGTCAGCAATCCATAAAATGTTTTGAGCGTCCTGAACAGCACATGCCGTCTTAATCGGCTTAACTTCACCTTCAGGAAAGACATACTTATTGATATAATTTACCTGTTCGAACAGTGAATTGTAAACAAGAACTTCTTCGCGGCTCGATATCACGAGATAGTCAGTGCTTTGAGTCATTTCGGATACGTAATGGATTTCGGGAAGAAACGGGCTCCAGACATCTCCGTTCAGCTCGTACATTTCATCCTCAGCGAATTTGTCAGGAGTATAATTTGCAATCATTTTCCCTTTGAAATATTCAATTTTGCTGAACTTGCTTCCTGAATGAGGAATATTTGTCTGCTTCACCCAATTGTTGTAATTCTGAAGGTTTGGATCTGAAGCATCTGCCTTGTAGATTCCATTTTCAGTGGCTGCATAGAGAAATTTTCCATCCGAGGCTAAATCGAAGATCTTGAGGTAACTTCCTTCATTACCAATATAATAGCTGTCTTTTATTTCCTTCTTTTCGAGGTTGATAACCACGATGCCAAATCCACAGGAAAGGTAAGCCAGATTTCCGGCAAAAAGGACATTGTTGATGGTTTTATCCGCAGCGATTTGTTTCCGTTTGATATCGGAAAGGTTGAAAATGCTGCTTCCGATCATCAGATCAATATTGGCATTTTGATAGGCAATCAGCAGAAGGTTATTTTCCTTGCTGTAGGCCAGCCTCTGAATCCCGACATCTGAAAGCCCGCTGATACCGGACATTTTCTGAATACTGTTATCCGCTTTATCGTATGAAAATAATCCGCCTTTTGTTACGCAGTATATTTTGCTCCCGGTATCCTCAACGTTTATTGCGCTGGCATACGACTGATAATCGGTCCAGTCTCCAACGGCAGGTTGAGCATTGATCCGAATAGCAGCGATGCAAATCCATGCGATCATTAACAAATATCTCCGTTTGTTCATACGGTTTTTAATTGGGATAAATATTCCACTAATTTTTGAACGGCCCGGCCACGGTGACTAATTTTACTTTTTTCGCTCATCGGCATTTCGGCAAAACTAAGATGTGATTCATCCGGTTTGAATATCGGATCGTATCCAAATCCGGTTTTCCCACGTTTTTCTTCCAGAATCAGACCTGACACAACTCCTTCAAATTGAGTTTCATGTCCGTCGATCACTAAGGAGATGACTGTTCTAAAACGTGCGTTTCTGTTTTTTATTTCAGACAATTTCTCTAAAACCAGGTTCATGTTATTTTCAGCACTTCTTTCCTCACCGGCATAGCGGGCTGAATAGACGCCGGGTTCGCCATTTAGAGATTCAATTTCGAGACCGGTATCATCAGCAAAACAATTCAATCCGTATTTATTGAAAATGTAGAACGACTTTTCGGAAGCATTTCCTTCGAGTGTTTCCTGATTTTCAGGAATTTCATCGGCACAATTGATGTCGTTCAGACAGAGCAATTCAATTGAATCGCCAAGCAAGTGTCTTATTTCCTGAAGTTTATGTTGATTATTTGTTGCGAATACGAGTTTCATTTCATTAAAATAATCCATGAATCTGGGCATCAATGCGATCGATTACATTACTTAAATCTTCCGGATTATTCTGGAAGTCAATCCGGTCGACATCAATAATCAGCAGTTTCCCGGCTTTGTAGCGGTTCACCCAGGCTTCGTAACGTTCGTTTAGCTGTTTCAGGTAATCAATGCGGATCGAACTTTCGTATTCCCTTCCACGCTTCTGAATCTGATGAACCAGCGTAGGAACCGTTGCCCTCAGGTAAATTAAAAGGTCAGGTGCCTGAACCATTCGGTTCATCATTTGAAAAAGTGTGGTATAGGTATGAAAGTCGCGGGTCGACATCAGACCCATGGCATGGAGGTTAGGCGCAAATATCTCAGCATCTTCATAGATGGTACGATCCTGAATCACGGTTTTTGCCGAACTCCGGATGTCGACAACCTGTTTAAAGCGACTGTTCAGGAAGTAAATCTGAAGGTTAAACGACCAGCGCTGCATGTCTTCATAAAAATCGTTCAGGTATGGATTTTCATCAACATCCTCATAATGAGGGCTCCATTTATAATGTTTGGCGAGTAATTCTGTCAGCGTTGTTTTTCCGGCACCGATGTTTCCAGCTAAAGCAATATGCATTTTATTGAACTTTAAAATTTGAACTAAAATACGAAATTAAACAAGGAAATAGGAAAAGGCAAATGGAAAAAGGGAAAAAGCAATTAAATTGTTGAAATTAAGTGACTTGAAAAAACAGTTAAAGCGATTTGTTCAGTTCAATCAGTTGATCGATATATTCTCTGTCGTTTGCCAGTCGCGGAATTTTATTCTGACCACCAATTTTTCCGCGGATTCTCATCCATTCGTAGAATAATCCTTCTTTTGCGACGACCATGTGGGGCAATTCCAGACTAAGATTTTTATACCTCTTGGCTTCATAGTCTGAATTGATCGTCTTCAACGCTTCATCAAATACCGCGATAAATTGATTCAAATCTTCGGGTTCTTTTTGGAATTCGATCATCCACTCATGTGCTCCCTTCTCATTGTCTTTCATATAAATAGGTGCACCTGTAAATTCTAAAATGACTGCGTGGGTTTGCTGACATGCGATTTGAAATGCTTTTTCAGCATTATCGATGATTACCTCTTCGCCAAAAGCATTGATAAAATGCCTGGTGCGCCCGGTAACCGTGAATTTATAGGGAAATTTGGAGGTAAATCTGATGGTGTCGCCGATGAGGTAACGCCAAAGACCACCATTGGTTGAAATAACCATGGCATAGTTTTCTCCGATTTCAACTTCCTGCAAGGAAATAGTATTCAACTTATCCGAACGAAAATCATGCATTGGGATAAACTCATAATAAATTCCATAATCGAGCATCAGAAGCATATCATTTTTCTCCGGATCATCCTGAATTCCGAAGAATCCTTCCGAAGCATTATAGGTTTCCATGTAATGCATCTGAGAGCCAGGAAACAGCTTTTCGTACTGTGCGCGGTAAGGTTCAAATTTCACCCCTCCATGAGTGAAAACTTCCAGATTTGGCCATACTTCCAGAATGTTGTTTTTCCCGGTAACTTCCAGAACTTTCTTGAGCAACACCAGATACCACGAAGGAACCCCGGCAAATGAAGTTACATTTTCGTCGAGTGAATGCTCAATTATCTTGGTAATCTTTTCTTCAAATTCTTCAATCAGCGAGATTTCGGTGGAAGGTGTGCGGTAGAAATCGGTCCAGAACGGAATATTTTCGATGATGATTGCCGAAAGGTCGCCATAGTAGCAATTGTTATTGTAATTATTCACCTTATGACTTCCGCCAAGGGTTAGTGATTTGCCAGAAAGTATGCCGGAATCAGGATTGTTTTTCAGGTAAATAGCCAAAACATCGCGGCCACCACGAATGTGGATGTCTTCGAGCGAATCTTTGCTCACCGGAATAAATTTGCTTTTGTCGTTGGTTGTTCCTGAAGATTTGGCAAACCATTTGGTTTCGCCGGGCCATAGGAGGTTTTTTTCACCCAGCATCATCCGTTCAACGGTTGGTTTAATATCGTCGTATCCCTGAATTGGAACCTGTTCGAAAAATTCTTTTTCAGAATGAATCGACTTAAAATTGTATTTTAATCCAAACTCGGTTGTTGCAGCTTTATCCAGAAGATCAAAAAGGACCTCGCGCTGAACTTCGTGAGGATGCTTTTTAAACAGCTCAATCTGATAAATTCGCTTAAAATTAACCCAATTAATGATAGAATTGATTACCGGCATGCAGTGACGTTTTCAGGAGGGTCAAATTTATTAAAAAATCTGACTTAAGTTTAATTGCGGACGATACAGGCTCCGGTATATTTAAATAAGCATTCCGGCATCAAGGAAATGGTGCCTGAAATATATTTTCTTATTTTTACTTCCGATTTTAATTTTCACAAAGCTAATCTATGAACTACATTGATCTGGTCCTTGGTATAATCCTGATTATTGCTGCAATTCAGGGATTCCGAAAAGGCTTTATTGTTGAACTGGCTTCGCTTGCTGCATTGGTATTGGGTATCTGGGGAGCAATCAAATTTTCAGACTGGACAGCCGCATTTATTACAAAAAATACCGGATTTCATTCCGAATATCTCAATACAATTGCCTTCCTGATAACCTTCATTGCCATAGTTATTGTAATTCACATTCTTGGAAAGGCACTCGATAATGTAGTAAAAGCTGTTGCACTTGGCTTTCTGAACCGCCTGGCCGGAATTATTTTCGGTGTACTTAAAATGGCTGTTATCCTGAGTATTTTTCTTTTGCTTTTTGAAAGCATCGATGAGAATGTCCATCTTCTGCCGGCAAATCAAAAATCCGAATCGAAAATTTATACCCCAATGAAGCAATTGGTTCCGACTTTATTCCCTTTTATCAAACTTTGGGAAATGGACATCAAGTCAAAACCTGAAGAAAAAAGTATCGATAAAAATGCACCCGTAAAAACAAGCTGAAATTTCCTTTCTTTATTTTCTACACTGATTTTCCACGTAAAACCATTGATTTTATATCTTTGCGCGAATTTTTACGGCTGGACCAAGAGTCTGCAGATAGAATAAATTGTAATTAATTCAGAATATAAAAATGAATTTTGTTGACGAATTACAGTGGAGAGGCATGATCCACGACATTATGCCAGGAACCAAAGAACAACTCGATAAAGAATTAACTTCAGCATACGTGGGGATCGACCCGACTGCCAATTCATTGCATATCGGGCATTTGGTTGGTGTGATGATGCTCAGGCATTTTCAGATTGCAGGCCACAAACCCATTGCTTTGGTTGGCGGAGCCACCGGAATGATTGGCGATCCATCGGGGAAATCGCAGGAGCGGAATCTGCTGGATGAAACTACTTTGCGCTACAACCAGGAATGCCTTAAAATACAGTTGGCTAAATTTCTTGATTTCGAATCGGATGCACCGAATGCAGCAGAAATGGTCAATAATTACGACTGGATGAAAGACTTCACATTCCTCGACTTTATCCGCGATATTGGCAAACACATCACGGTTAATTACATGATGTCGAAAGATTCAGTGAAAAAACGCCTCGATTCCGACAGCGGATCGGGAATGTCTTTCACGGAATTTACCTATCAACTCGTTCAGGGAACCGATTTTCTCCATTTGTATGAGACCAGAAATACCAAACTGCAAATGGGTGGTTCCGATCAGTGGGGAAACATCACAACCGGAACTGAATTGATCCGCCGTAAAACCGGAGGTGAAGCTTTTGCCCTGACATGTCCGCTGATAAAAAAGGCCGATGGTACCAAATTCGGCAAAACCGAATCAGGTAATGTCTGGCTCGATCCGAAATTAACTTCACCCTACAAATTCTACCAGTTCTGGATCAATACTTCGGATGAAGACGGCGAAAAATACATTAAGATATTTACGCTTCTTTCGAAAGACCAAATTGCGGAGTTGGTTGCACAGCATGCCGAAGCACCGCATTTGCGATTGCTTCAAAAACGACTTGCCGAAGAAGTAACTGTGATGGTTCATTCGCGCGAAGATTACGAATTAGCGGTTGAGGCCTCGCAAATTCTTTTCGGTCAGGGAACTGCCGAACTTCTCAATAAATTGGACGAAGACACTTTCCTATCTGTTTTCGAAGGGGTTCCTCAGTTTAAAATTTCCAGAATAGAACTCGAAGCCGGAATTAAAGTGGTCGATCTTTTGGCTGAAAAAGCGATGGTTTTCCCTTCAAAAGGAGAGCTTCGACGTACTGTTCAAGGCAACGGATTAAGCATAAATAAAGAGAAAGTGACTGATGCCGAAGGAATTATCGATCAGCGTTTTTTAATTGGAACTAAATATCTTCTGATTCAAAAAGGAAAGAAAAACTATTTCCTGCTGATCTGTGAATAAAATTCAGAATAACTTTCAGGATTACACCATACTAAATACTGATATGCTTCGTTAATTTTTCGACCAAAAGAATATTCTATGACAAACTTTTTTGATAATCAAAATCTTCTGGATACGCTCTGGAAATGGAAGAAACATTTGATTGTTGTTGGCATTCTTGCCATCGTTTTTTCAGCTTTTTTCTCATCGTCCATTTTTATTAAGCCGAAGTATAAATCGACAGCCCGGATTTATCCGAGTAAAAATATTTATGTTTTCAGCGACGAATCAGAAAGTGAGCAATTGCTCGAGATTATCAGTTCGCAGGACATAAAGTTCCGGGTGATTGATGCGTTCGATTTAAGTAAAGAGTACAAAATCGACAAAGCGGATCCATTGTACCTGTCCTACATAATGAGTGAATTCAACGAAAATGTTTCGTTTAAGAAAACTGAATATGAAACGATTGAAATCTCCGTTTTGGATACAGATCCTAAGCAAGCCGCTGCCATGTGCGATTCGATCATTGCCTTTGTGGATTCAAAGATTCTGACCATGCATCGCATCAAATATGTGGAAGCCGCAAATGTCGCGAAAAAGGAAATGAATTTAATCACGCATCAGATTGATTCTGTTAAATTAAGGATGGATTTTATGCGAAAAGAGTATAATATCCTCGATTATGGCCTACAAACGAAGGAAATTTCAAAGGGGATGGTAGATATCCTGGTTAAACAAAAAGAGAATACTCCTGAAGGCAAAAAAATTATTCAATGGATGAAAAATCTCACTGAAAATGGAGGAGAATTTGATGTCCTGAATAAGCAACAAATCATGATGACGACTCAACTCGAAGCTCTTAAGAAAATTTACGATGAGGCAGTGAGTGGTTCTAATAAGAAAATTATCTATGGACAAAAGGTTCAAAACCCAATTCCTGCCGATAAAAAGTCGTATCCGATTCGTTCACTGATTATCTTTATTTCCACTTTGGCTGCGCTTTTTGCTGCCTTTTTGGTGATTTTGTTTCTTGATAACAAGAAAAATAGTTAATAAGTGTACCAGGCCAGGCTAAAGATTGTCCTTTTTTATTTGATTTCAGTAGTATTTATTTTGCTGAATGTGTTTTTTCTTGTTGAAAAAAAATCAATGGTTATCAATGTATTGCCATTGGTTTTTTTCATTGTTATGCTGGCTATTTTTGCATTTGATACGCTTCTGTTTCTGGTCGTTTTTTTTACTCCGCTTTCACTGCCGCTTTCCGAAATTATTCCCGGCTTGTCATTCAATATGTCTTTGCCGACAGAGCCGTTGCTTTTTGGAATATTGCTCATCTTTATTCTTAAGTGTTTTGCTTCCGGAAAATTTGATCGTGAAATTTTGAATCATCCAGTTTCATGGATCATCTTTTTCAGTTTATTTTGGTTACTGGTAACAAGTTTTACCAGTTCGATGCCCATTGTCTCCTTTAAATTTCTGCTCTCGCGTATCTGGTTTATCGTGGCATTCTATCTGTTAACAATAAAACTATTCGAAACAGGGAAGAATATTGAAAAGTATATATGGTTCTATACATTACCGTTACTAATTGTTATTTTTTATACCATAAAGCGGCATCTGGGATATGGACTTTGGGATAAACAGGCCGCCAATTTTGTGCCCAATCCGTTTTACAACGACCATACGGCATACGGCGCTGCCATTGCCATGTATCTGCCATTTCTGTTTGGCTTTTCATTTACCAAAATGTATTCGTCTGCAGTAAAACCTTTTGTCCGGATTGTTTTGGGCATTCTTCTGCTCGGACTCATCCTTTCGTATGCACGGGCTGCATGGCTAAGTATGGCAGTTGCTTTGGCCGTTTGGATTTTTATGCGGCTGAAATTGAAGTTCAGACCACTTTTTATTGCTTTTTGTGTTACCCTTTCGTTGGTTCTTGTCTTTCAAACAGAAATCCTGATGTATCTGGAACGAAACAATACCGAGTCGTCGGCGAATCTGGGTGAGCATATTTCTTCCATGACAAATATTTCATCGGATGCGTCCAATCTGGAACGCCTTAACCGATGGAGTTGTGCCATCAGGATGTTTGAAGACCGTCCTGTTTTTGGATGGGGACCGGGAACTTACATGTTTAATTACGCTGGATACCAGCTTACAGCTGAGCGGACGATAATCAGTACCAATTCGGCCGACGGAGGAAATGCACACAGTGAGTACCTTGGTCCCATGGCGGAATCTGGAATTCTCGGGCTGATCAGCTTTCTGGTATTGGTTTCCTTGGTATTTTACACTGCGGTTCATACCTATTCCAGAACGAGCGATAAGCGGTTGAAAACGATTGTGATGAGTGCTTTGCTTGGCCTGGTTACCTATGTTGTTCATGGAACAATGAATAATTTTCTGGATTCAGACAAACTATCCGTGCCGTTTTGGGGATTTATCGCCATTATAGTAACTATTGATATCCAAACAAGAAAAGCGGCTCAGGCCGAATGTTTACCTGAAAAAACAGGATAAAAAAAAGGCCTGCACCTGGCAGACCTTTGACATATTTTGAATCAAATCCGGATTATTTCTTTACACGTTCATAATAGGAACGGTCGCGGGTATCGATCTTCAAAAGATCTCCTTCATTAATAAACATAGGAACCATGATTTCGGCATTAGTCTCGAGAATTGCAGGTTTCAATGCATTTGAACTGGCTGTATTTCCCTTTTCTCCAGCTATGGTTGAAGTAACAAGTAACTCAACAAATGCAGGCATTTCAACGGTAAGCGGAGTTTCAGTATCTACATGGTAGTTGATTTCTACCATTTGTCCCTCTTTCATCAGATCAGCATTATCAACCAAATCGGATAAAATAGTTACCTGCTCAAAGGTTTCGGAATGCATGAAATTAAATCCTGCCTCATCCTGATATAAATATTGGTAAGGACGACGTTCAATGCGGACGACAGTGATTTTTGCTCCTGAACTGAATGTATTCTCGATCGTTCTTCCTGTTTTTAAGTTTTTAAGTTTAGTCCGGACGAAAGCCGGCCCTTTTCCAGGTTTAACGTGCTGGAAAGATACCACCTGAAACAACTGTTCATTGTATTCAATCGACAATCCGTTTTTAATATCTGTTGTAGTAGCCATAAAAGATTTTTATAATGATTTTTAATCGGGTGCAAAAGTAAAGAAATATTGCTGATTCAGGAATTTCTGTCTATTATTTTAAATAATTCACAATCAACTATTTATTGTTTTGTCAATTGAGTGATGCCATTTATTTTGTATGAATTAAGCTCACATTTGAGCGCTCCGAGCATCAACTCAAATTCGGCATAAATCGGAAGTCTGTTGGCATCTTTGGTAATGTATATCTTCAGATCGTCCGACCCTTTCAGCAGTTTTCCCTTCGGAACTTTCGGAGAAACTACATAACACTCTTTTCTGCCAATCTTAGTGTCAATGGTCTCAATTCCAATATATTTCAGGTGCATCAGGAATAATTCGTCGCCATGGTAAACTGGAATTTCAACGGTTTCACCGGCAAGCAGTGCCTCGAAGTACTTGTTTTGCCTGATGTAAAAGAAAACACTGATCAAATCATTTACATGGGAAGGTACTTTGTGGTGACCAGATTTTAAGCTAAAAATAGAATCGTTGACATGATCATAAGTTACCTCGTCATAAAACCGGTACTTTTGTTCTTTAACCGTTCGAACCGACTTTACGGGAAGATAGGTTTCCGGATCAACCCAACATTCGAAAACGTCATTTACCTCGTAAATTTGATCCACCAGGCCTGTAGTCCGGCCTCTCATATGGTAATGGATGGTTTGCTTTTTATTTAGTTTTTCATACTCTGCAGTTAAATTAGCCTTTCCACCCTTGAGGAATCCAAACCGGAGAATATATTCCATTTCTTCAATCGGACCGGCGCTTATGCGGAGGGCAGAAACAAACAAAAAGCTAAAGATCAGTAATATTCTCATCCCAACATATTTTTTTTCGATACAGTGGCCACAAAATCTTTCAGATAAAATGGTTCAAAATAAGCAACGTTTTCAAATCGTTTATTGATATATGCCTGCCAAACCAAATTTTCCATATGCTGAGCTGAAGCTTCAATGCCATCTACAAAAATGACATTGGTCGACTTTATAATCGGAATGCACTTGGCTGATCCGTTTCCAAAAACAACAAGCTGTTTTTCCTCTGATTCACCGGAGAAAAAAGATTCGTCTATAATTTCGGCGATCACAGGTTTCAGAACATTACCGTTTTCATCAAGTAGCATGGTATATACTTCCATCCGGCGGGCATCAATCATAGGACAGTATAAGCTGGGCTTAACCTCCGAAATAGCGTATTTTACACGGTTTGACATCACATGATCGCTCATTGCTTCAAGCGTTCCAATGCCAATCAAGGGAATGCTACTTGCATAACAAATACCTTTTGCTGTTGAAATTCCAATCCGAAGTCCGGTATAGGAACCAGGTCCTTTGCTCACAGCCACGGCAACCAGATCGATTGGTTTAATGTTGTTCCTTTCCATCAGGCTATCTGCAAAAACAGTAACGAGCCGGGCATGGTTTTGTCCGTCTTTTGACTCAATCAGGTCTATGATTCGACCGTCTTTCATAAGGGCAACGCTGCATACGTCAGTAGAAGTTTCAAAAACAAGAATGACTGCCATTTCGGATTGATTTAAATGCAAAATTATTCATATAAACAATGAACCTGATGTTTTGTGCAAAAGAAATCCTAAGTATTCTACAATTCATGATTATTTTTAGTTCGCATTACCTAATAGTTCGATCATTTATATTATTTTTATCCCTTATTATCAGAAGAAATTGCAGATGTATCATACCGTAATTATTGATGACGATCAATTGGCCAGACGGGGACTTAGACGCATCCTTGAGCAAAATTTCAAAGAAATTGAAGTTTTGGGAGAGGCTGACTCTGTTGCTTCCGGATTATCATTGATTAATGAAGTAGATCCTGATCTGGTTTTTCTGGATATTGAAATGCCTGACGGAACAGGATTTAGCCTCTTAGAACAACTTCCCGGAATTAATTTTAAATTGGTTTTTACTACGTCCTATAGCGATTATGCCATCACTGCATTCAGATATTCTGCATTCGATTACATTGTAAAACCTGTTCTGATCGAGAACGTGCGGCTGTTGATGGGACGGATCAGTGAGGTACCTGTACTGAAGGAAACCGATAGAATTGAAGTGCTGAAAAAGAATTTATCCCGCGGGGAAGCTGAAGATGCCACCATTGCATTGCCTGAAATCAATGGCTATACGATCGTTAAAGTTAATGATATCATACGGTGCGAAGGTGAAAGAAACTATTCACGAATATTTTTCAGAAATGGTACTTCGACACTGATTAGCCGCACACTGCTTGATTTTGACAACTTATTGGTAAACCATGGTTTTTTCAGGATTCACCGGTCACATCTTATCAGTTTGAAAAATGTTAACCGTTACCTGAAGACTGATGGAGGATTGGTTGAAATGATGGATAAAACTCAATTGCCTGTTTCACCAAAATTTAAAGACGAGTTATTGAATCGCTTACTGTATAACCGGATCTAATTTTACTTCAGGGAATTTCTAAAAGATCGAAGTTCCTTTGCAAGATTTACGAAAACTATGTATACAATAAAGAAGCTGCAATCAATCATCTCTGAAGAAATTTCCAAAGAAATCAGTCAATTAAACGAAACAGAACCCAAAAATCTTTACGAACCAATTAGTTACGCCTTATCCATGGGGGGAAAAAGGTTGCGACCGGTAATGGTCCTTCTGGCCGGAAACTTATTCAGCGATTCGATTGAAAATGCTTTGCCTGCAGCTCTGGCTATCGAGGTTTTCCATAATTTCACGCTTTTGCACGATGACATCATGGATGGGGCCGAATTACGGCGGAATTCATTATCAGTCTACAAAAAATACAATCAGAATATTGCCATTTTATCGGGCGATGCCATGTCGATTATGGCATACAACTATTTGCTGAGATGTGATTCTTCTGATCATACCGGAATGATCCGGTTATTTTCGCAAACTGCTCTTGAAGTCTGTGAAGGCCAGCAACTCGATATGGATTTTGAATCCACATTGGACGTTTCGATTCCACAATATTTGAACATGATCCGTCTGAAGACTGCGGTATTGCTTGCTTGCAGCTTAAAACTTGGTGCTATGGCAGTCGGGGCTCCTGATAAATCTTCAGATTTGCTCTATGATTTTGGATTAAACCTTGGAATTGCTTTCCAGATTCAGGACGATTTGCTTGATGTTTTTGCCAATCCAGACAAGTTCGGCAAAAAAGTCGGAGGTGATATTGTGTCCAATAAAAAGACATTTCTGTTGTTAAAGGCTCTTGAATTATCCGATCCCGAATTAAAAATTACTATTCAGGATTGGATGACTAAAAGTGAATTTGATGAGACTGAAAAGATACAAGCCATAACAGACATCTATAAAAAATTAAATATCAGAATGATAACTGAAGGGTATGTGAATGAATATTATAAATCGGCATTAAATGTTCTGGAAGAGATTGAACTTCCCGGAGAAGCAAAGAATGAATTGCTTCAATTAGCCGCAATGATCATGACCCGGGATCATTAATTTTATCAGGAAACAAGTTATATTTGCCGTGAATTTTTCGGAATCGAATTTTTAATACTGACATTAAAGCTTAAAACAAATGATATGGCACAGAATATTGGAAAAATAACTCAGGTAATCGGTCCGGTAATCGACATTACTTTCGATCAGGAAGGCAGTGAGCTTCCCAGAATCTATGATGCACTGGAGATTGTAAGGGAAGGCCAGCCTAACCTGGTACTCGAATGTGAACAGCACATCGGCGAAAATACTGTTCGGGCCATTGCAATGGATTCAACCGATGGATTTAGACGCGGAATGGAAGTCATTGCCACTGGCAAACCAATTACTATGCCCAAAGGTATAAACGTTCTGGGCCGCTTGCTCAATGTGACCGGAAATCCAGTTGACGGCATGGTTCCACTGGTAAAAGATGGACTCAGTATTCACAACGAACCACCTCTTTACGAAGATTTAACCACTGAAACCGAAGTCCTTTTTACAGGAATAAAAGTTATCGACCTGATTGAACCTTATGCCAAAGGAGGAAAAATCGGATTATTTGGTGGTGCCGGTGTTGGAAAAACCGTACTTATTCAGGAGCTGATTAACAACATTGCCCTTGCACATAGCGGACTATCGGTATTTGCTGGCGTTGGCGAACGTACCCGCGAGGGAAACGACTTGCTCCGCGAAATGATCGAAGCTGGTATTGTTAATTATGGCGAAGAATTTTTAAAATCGATGGAAGAAGGCAACTGGGATCTATCGAAAGTAGATCCGGAAGCTCTCAAACAATCAAAACTTGCATTGGTCTTCGGCCAGATGAACGAATCTCCGGGAGCCCGTGCCCGAGTTGCTTTATCAGGATTGACAATTGCTGAAAGCCTTCGCGACGGAGATGGTTCCGCCGGAAAAGGCCGCGATATACTTTTCTTTGTCGATAACGTATTCCGTTTCACTCAGGCAGGTTCCGAAGTTTCGGCTTTGCTTGGTCGTATGCCTTCAGCAGTGGGATATCAGCCAACTTTGGCCACTGAAATGGGAATCATGCAGGAACGGATCACTTCTACCAAGAATGGATCAATTACCTCTGTTCAGGCGGTTTATGTGCCGGCTGATGACTTGACCGACCCGGCTCCGGCAACTACATTTGCCCATCTCGATGCAACTACAGTACTGAATCGTAAAATTTCTGAATTGGGAATTTATCCTGCAGTGGATCCTCTGGATTCAACTTCCCGGATTCTAACCCGTGAAGTGGTTGGCGACGAACATTACGATTGCGCACAACGGGTAATTATGATTTTGCAGCGGTATAAAGAATTACAGGATATCATTGCTATTCTCGGTTTGGACGAATTGTCGGAAGACGATAAACTGATTGTATCCCGTGCACGCAGGGTTCAGCGTTTCCTTTCACAACCATTCTTTGTAGCTGCTCAATTTACCGGATTAAAAGGTCAGCTTGTGGCAATTGCAGATACAATCAAAGGATTCAATATGATTATGAACGGCGAAGTCGATCAGTATCCCGAAGCCGCATTCAACATGGTTGGTACCATTGAACAGGCTATTGAAAAGGGTGAAAAATTGCTGGCTGGTGCATAGTCAAACTTTGAACATTAGACTTTAAAATATTAGAATTATGGTACTTGAAATCCTGACACCCGATAAAAAAATATATTCTGGTAAGGTAAAGCTGGTAAAGCTTCCCGGTACGAAAGGCACATTCGAACTTTTAAAAAACCATGCCCCGATTATTTCAACCCTTGAAAAAGGAACGATCAAGGTTGTGGAAGAAAATGGGAATGAACTCTTTTTCGAGGTGGATGGTGGTGTTGCTGAGAATAAAGACAACAAAATAATTGTACTTGCCGAATCGGTATAGACGACTGAAGCAATAAACTGAGTATATTTAAACCCTGAAGTCTTATTCACTTCAGGGTTTTTATTTTGAAGACAAAATTCCTCATCATTCGTTTCAGTTCCATTGGCGACATCGTACTTACATCGCCTGTCATCCGCTGCCTGAAAACTCAGTTTCCGGAGGCTGAAGTTCATTTCCTGACCAAGAAGCGAAATTTGGATCTCATCCAGGCCAATCCATACATCGATCGGATTCATCTATTTGAGGATTCGCTCCCTGATGTCCTTCGCAAATTAAAGGAAGAGAAATTCGATTTCATTATCGACTTGCATAACAACCTAAGGAGTCTGCGTATCAAAATCGGACTAAAAACCCGGAGTCATACTTTCAATAAATTGAATATCCGCAAATGGCTTTATACACGGTTCAAGTTAAATTATATGCCTGAAGGTCACATTGTCGACCGTAACCTTGAGACCTTGAAATCTTTCAGGATTGTGGATGATGGAATAGGGTTGGATTATTTTATTCCTCCGGAAGACGAATTTCCACTCGCCGATCTGCCTGAAACATTCAGGAATGGCTATATCGCTTTGGTTTTAGCCGGAACCTATGCAACCAAACGGATGCCTGCCGGGAAATATCAACGGTTGATTTCGGAAACGCCTTTGCCATTTATTCTGCTGGGAGGAAAAAGTGAACGGCCGTTAGCTGATCGTATTTTGGAATGGAAAACCGGAAATGTCTTGGATTTTACTGCAAAACTTAGCATTAATCAATCCGCTTCGCTGGTAAAAAATGCCCGGCTTGTTATTGCAAATGATACTGGATTGATGCATATTGCAGCTGCCTTTCACAAAAAAATACTTTCGGTTTGGGGAAATACATCACCTGAGCTGGGGATGTTTCCGTACTTACCAGGCGAAGGCTCCGAAATACTTGAAGTGAAAGGATTATCCTGCCGTCCGTGCTCCAAACTTGGTTATCATGAATGTCCCAAAAAGCATTTCCGCTGCATGAACGATTTGCCTGAAATCCGACTGATTGACTGGGTAAAAAGGGAGTTTTAACTTCGATAGATCAGCAAGTATACTGAAACGCAGGTCTGGATTCCAAATTTAATCTACTCAGTATGCAACTTCATTTTTACCACAAGCTTTTCTACGAAAAATCATATGAATTTGTCAGGGTACCTCGAATTGATATCCTTCCTTTCGCAAATGTGCAAAAATTCAGTCCTCAATACAATGCGTTGATATAGTGCATATTTAAGAAAACAAGTTTTAGTATATTCATAATAGTTGTTAATTAAAGATATTTAGATCCTATTATGCGAACCTTTAATCATTTGTTTCGTAAGATCCGGAGATAAAGAAAATAATAGTGTTGGCGGCTTTTTGTGCTTCATGAAAAGAAGCAAGGATGATATTCATTCAAGATAAGTTAAAACTTGTGCTTACTTAACCAGACGGTTTCCCTTTAAAGTTCTCATTTCTAATTTATAAATTTAATTTATCATCATGAAAAAACTATTCGTATTAGGTCTGGTCATTTTAATGACAGTTGGTATTAAAGCTCAGGAAAAACCAAAATCCTTGTATTTATTGTTTGAATTTATGCAGGTCAACGACGAACAAGGCTCTGATTACTGGGCAGTTGAAACTTTTTGGTCGGGAATACACAAGCAACGTGTAGCCGACAAATCAATTCTTGGATGGGATTTGTGGTCTCTCACTCCATCCGGAACAAAACAAGGATCGCAATATCTGACTGTTACACTTTTCCCAAGCCTCAAAGATATGTTGCAGGCCATTGGCTCTTTGGACGTGATGGCTTATGCGAAGAAAGCCTACCCGAAAATGACCGATAAAGAATTGAATGCGATGATGGAGAAAACTGTAAAATCCAGAGACATGGCCAATCAGGTACTTTTCCAGGAAGTCGAC
>JBAWZG010000035.1:0-24879 GCA_037143155.1 Bacteroidia bacterium | reverse complement strand
GCAGCAGAAGCAACCCGTGAGGTTAACTGTGTAATCATCAGTGGTCCGCCCACTTCTTCGAGCAAGGTTCTGTTCTTCAATTCCTGGGTAACCATCAGTAAATCAACCGGTTTTTCGTGGGTCGACAGGTATTTGATTACCTCAAATATTTTCTGATGCTCTTCTTTGTAGAAACTCCGGGTGTCAATGATATCAGCGACTGTGATGTAGGCATCGCGTTCGAGCATTAAAGCTCCAAGCACCGCTTCTTCCACTTCAATGGCCTGTGGCGGAATCTTTCCGTACTGGGCATTGATTTGATCGATGCTCATTTTTGCTTGCTGCTGGTAATTCTTTTTTTCTCCGGCCATGTTTCAGGAATTCAATCTATCAGGGACTTGTTTGTTTTCTGCGCACATAAATTTCGCAGGGATTCAAAGGTAAAAAAAAAGGAGACCTTTTGGTCTCCTGAGATATTAAGTTATTGACAAAATTAGTTGAGTTTATCTTCAATGATCATTCCCAAAACATCACATAGTTTGCGGTCCATGGCTGCAATTTGCTGTGGTACAAAGCTCGTGGAGGTCATTCCGGGTGTGGTATTCACTTCCAAAAAATAAAATTCGTTGTCTTTTAGGATATAATCGATTCGTACAATTCCGGAACAATCACACAAATCATAGATGCGTGATGAGAGTTGCTGAATTTTTTGAGTCAGTTCCGGAGAAATACGTGCCGGCGTAATTTCGTCGGTTTTTCCGGCGGTATATTTGGCTTCGTAATCGAAAAATTCGTTTTGCGGAATGACTTCAGTAACCGGGAAAATCAATTCCTGATCAGAAAGTTTCACCAGCCCGCAGGTAAATTCTTTTCCGTCGATAAACTGTTCAATCAGAATGTCGGCACTTTCGGTCATCGCCAATTCCAAAGCTTCCAAAAGCTGACTTTTTTCTTTCACTTTAGTTACCCCGAAGCTGGAACCTCCGGCATTGGGTTTGACAAACACCGGCAATCCAAGATCAGCAATGAGTTGATCGGCATCGGCACGGTCTCCTTTAAACAGTCGGACTGATTTTGCCATAGTGACCCCAAAATTTCGCAGATAGTTGCTGCAAAAATATTTATTGAAAGTAAGCGCTGAAGAATAGACACCGCATGTGGAGTAGGGGATTTTTACCATGTCGAGATAGCCCTGAAGTTTGCCGTCTTCGCCGGGAGTTCCATGGATGGTGATGTACGCGAAATCGAATGTTATTTTATCTCCATTCCGGTTAAATGAAAAATCGCCTTTATCAATCGGTGCAATTGGTTCATCGTTTTCAAATACAACCCATTCCAGACCTTTCATCTGGACTTTCCATACATTGTATTTGGTCGGATCAATCGACTGAAATACATTGATGCTGCTGTTGACCGAAACCACAAATTCGGATGAGTCACCTCCATAAACCACTGCAATATTCTTTTTCATGTTATAATAAGCTTTGAACCACATAGAACACATAGTTTAAAACACACACTATTCTATTGGTAATTTTCTGAAATACTCTGTGACAAAAGTTTGTTGACCATCTTTAAATATATTCAAACAATTGAAATTGATTAATATACCCTTGGGCTTTTTTAAAAGTTTCAGGTATGATAATAATTGAGCCTCATGAATTGGCAATATCTCATCGACTGTTTTTAATTCAACTATTACCAGGTCATTCACCAATAAATCGAATCGTAATTCGCATATCAAGTCTAAACCCTTAAAATTCAGAGGAACTGATTGCTGTCCTATAACTGAATATCCATTTTGGATTAAAAGATGAGCAAGACACTTTTCGTAAATACTTTCCAGTAACCCAGGACCAAGTTCCTAATGAACCTCAATGGCGTAACCAATAATGGCACGACTTAATGCGTTAACATCTTTTTGAGTGGTCATATTCTTAGCCTTAGTATATCTAAAATAAATTTTCTATGTGTCCTATGTGGTTCAAAATTATTCGTTTATCCGGTTGCTCAAATAATTCCGCCATTTTACAATTACATTGGCCAGGTCATCCGGAAGTTCCGATTCGAAAATCATTTCTTCACCGGTTACAGGATGCACAAAGCCCAGCATTTGCGCATGCAACGCCTGCCGTGGAATCATTTCAAAACAGTTGGCAACAAATTGTTTGTATTTCGTGAATGTAGTTCCTTTCAGAATTCGATCGCCACCGTAATTATCGTCGTTAAACAGCGGATGTCCGATGTGTTTCATGTGCACCCTGATCTGGTGCGTCCGTCCGGTTTCCAGGCGGCATTCCACCAGATTCACATATCCAAGCCGTTCGATGACTTTGTAATGCGTAACTGCAGGTTTTCCGTAATCTTCATCAGGAAAAACGGTAAATACCTGCCTGTTTTTCAGGCTTCTACCAATATTTCCGGTAATTGTTCCTTCGTTATTTTCCATATCGCCCCATACGAGCGCAACGTATCTCCGCTTGGTCGTTTTCTCGAAAAACTGAAGTGACAATTTCACCTTTGCTTCGATTGTTTTTGCAACAACCAGCAGTCCTGATGTATTTTTATCGATCCGGTGAATGAGTCCCGGACGCGGATCATCGGAATTGAAAAGCGGAAGTCCCTTGAAATGAAAGGCCAGCGCATTAACCAACGTTCCGGAGTAATTTCCATGACCGGGATGGACCACCAATCCAGCAGGTTTATTCACTACCATCACATCATCATCTTCATAGACAATATTTAAAGGAATGTCCTCCGCGATTATCTTGAGCTCACGCCGCGGATAATCCATCATGATGGAGATTTCATCGCCCGGTTTAACTTTGTAACTCGATTTTACAGCTTGTTTGTTTACCAGGATATTTCCTGCATCAGCGGCCGATTGAAGTCGGCTTCGGGTGGCATTCAACAGTCGGTTCGACAAAAACTTATCGATTCTCAGCAAGGATTGTCCGGGATCAACCACAATGTTGTGATGTTCAAACAGAGCGCCGTCTTCGGTTTCTTCAAGTTCTTCCAGTTCGTCTATCAATTCGTTTTCGTCTATCATTTAAAAAAATGAGTTATCAGGTTTTTCTGCTTCAGGTTTCTCCTGAAGTTTGGATGAATCAAGCGTTAGGTAGATGTCAATTGCTGTTCCACGGGCAACTTCAAAAACTTCTGCAGGATCCGGACTTTGTTTCCAAATTAATCCTTTAATCTTTTGGTCTTCAGAAGTGAACGATTCGTCATAGGTAATGTTTCCGATATTCAGGAAAGCTTCGCCAATTGCAAGTCTGGCTTCGGCGATATTCCTTCCGAACAAGGTTGGAACCTCGCTGGTTTCGCCATTACTGGTACTTCCAAGTACCAGGTCAACAACCGATCCTTTGGGTGTCATTTCGCCTACCCGTACAGTTTGTCCATCAATTTTCTGTTCGAGCACAAGATTTGGGAACTCGGAAGTGATGTATTCTATTTTGCCTGCAATCAATCCTGAACTTTCAATCAGGTTGATGGCTTGCCGATATGAAATATCGGTCAGTTGAGGCATTGGTATTTTCACCTGGCTGATTGCGCTTAAAGTGATCAGGATGTTTCGGTTTTGCTTCACTTTCATACCAGGTTTTGGAAACTGATCCAATACGGTTCCTGGTGCTGCCTCACGGGAATAAACTGAATCGCGGATCTGAAACCTAAGATCAAGTCGGTCGAGAATGGATGTAACTTCCTGGCTGGTTTTTCCTCTCAGGTCGGGTATTGTTACCGAATCGCCATGGTTAGTGTAAAACCGCAGTACGATCATATTCAGAACAATCAGAAAAATTGTAATTACAACCAATGCAATTGCATTATTCTTGAAGGTTTTACTTTTGAAAAATTCTTTCAGGGTCATGCGTTATAATTCAAAAATTCTTTGGATGAACACAAAAGTAGTTTAAAAATCAGCAGGTCGGATTCAACTTAAGGAGAATCGCAGTAAAAACGAATTCCCCACTAATAAATCCATTTAATTCAATGAATATACGATACTTTTTAAAAACACAAAAAGGTAAAGAAATTTATTCTTTACCTTCTGTATATTTTAGAAACCCGAACGATTTCGACTATTTTTTGTGTCTTGGTTCGTCAGAAACTGTCAGTTTTTTTCTTCCTTTTGCACGACGTGCTTTCAGAACTTTACGGCCACTGGCTGTTGACATCCGTTCTCTGAATCCGTGTTTGTTTGTTCTTTTCTTGTTTGATGGCTGAAATGTCCTTTTCATCAGTATGTTTTTTTAATTGTATTTTTCGTTTTTATTTCGGTCTGCAAAAATAGTCCTTTTTTAATATTCTGCAAATCAATCGTGTCTTTATTTCATGTGAAATTAATTTATTTTCAATTGTCCCATGGAACTCGCCATGAATGCAATGGGAAAGACCTGAGTTATATCGTTGCGGCTCGTTTCATTTATTTTTCACAGCCAGGTGAATCAGCCTTTTTGTTTCAAAAAATTCTTCCTGAAAATAGTCCTGAAGATCATAGACTTTTACTTGTTGACCAAATGAACTGATTTCTTCTTCAAAATCGCCACCTTTTAAATAAATGATGCCGTTAGGTAAATCATTGTTGTTTTGCTTCGAAACCTTGGATTGCACCATGGAAACGAAACGAGGGAACGCTGTAACTGCACGGCTTACCACAAAATCGAATTTTTGGGATACCTCTTCAACGCGGATATGTTCAGCTTTTATATTCTGAAGATTTAAGGCATTGGCAATGTCGTTCACCACTTTAATCTTTTTCCCGATGGAGTCCACCAGCAGAAAAGTGGTTTCAGGAAAGAAAATGGCCAGCGGAATTCCCGGAAAACCTCCGCCTGTGCCAACGTCCAGCACTCTGGTTCCGGGTTTGAATTGAATAAACCGGGCAATGGCCAGTGAATGGAGGACGTGCCGTTCGTAAAGCTGTTCAATATCTTTTCTCGAAACAACATTAATTCGGGTATTCCATTCATCGTACAATGAACCTAACTGGCCAAACTGTTTGATTTGCTGATCGGAAAGGTCAGCAAAATATTTTGTAATGATTTCCATTCCTGATTGGGGATAAACTATTGCTCGTGCACATCAATTTCAGTCGATTCAATCATATTGAATAGCATCTCGCGGGCTCTGAAAAGTTGTGCTTTTACTGTTCCAAGGGGCAAATGTAGTTCTTTTGCAATTTCTTCGTACGAATATTCCCTGAAATATCGAAGTTCAACCAGTATGCGGTATCTGGGTTTTAAACGGTGAACAATTTTTCGCATTAAAACGGCACGCTGAATACGAATCAGCTTTTCTTCAGGATCTGGTTCGGTCGAGCGTAATTTAACTGGCGTTTCGCCATCTCCGTTTTCCTGATTGTTTTCAATTGAAACAAATACCCCGTGTCGTTTCCGGAGAAAATCGATGCAGTTATTGGTTGCGATTTTAAACAGCCAGGTACTGAAGGCAAAATTCGGTGAATACTGATGCAGGCTTTTAAAAGCTTTTCCGAATGCTTCGAGGGTTAAATCTTCAGCATCGTTTTTATTATTCACCATTTTAAGCAACATGAAATAAATCGCATCCTTATATCGGCTCATCAGTTTGGCAAAAGCTTTCTCGTCACCGGTTAATGCCGTTTGTACCAGTAAATAATCATACTGAGCCTTGTCCGATAATTGTGGATTTAGTTCCATCTGCTTCTGCGGTGAATAAGGTACATCGACCAAAAAAACCACCAATTAATAAATGGTTTGATTAATTGGTACACAAACGAAGATACGAATATTTTTCGTTCGTTCAATCGATTTAACAACATCCTGATGATAATTAATTGAAGAATTATAAAGATCAGAGGCAGAACAAGAAAGGTGATCCAGTATTCAGGATGGAGAATAATCAGGGTAACCGAAAGCACTGGCAAAAGTATGCGGGCAAAATCGTCTGTAAAAAGGCTGATCTTTTTTACCCATGCCAAACTTTGCCTGATTTGAACTCCTTTCTTCAACAATTTTAGGTGATCACCCCGGTCGTCTTCAATATTTTCGCGGATAGCTAATTCCGGATTGGTAGTGATTTTCACATTGCCTTTCTTGAAATTCTCGTTGAATATTAGTTCAAGGTTGGCGAAATTGCGGTTCAGTTTCTGTCTGAAACCCTGCGTTTCGAAATACAAGGTTTTTTTAAAAAGAACATTGTTTTCGTTGAATACAAAAGGTTGACCGGCCACTGTCCATGCTCCGCTGATCATGAATTGATTGAACCTTTCGAGGCGGCAAAGCAGGTTGCGGAATCCTTTGGCCCGTTCGATGTTCGTATAGGCAATCACTGCTTCGGTTTCAGGTGCAATTAAACTGTTTAGTCTGGCCAGCCATGCCGGATTTATTCCGCCAGAAAAAGAAGTCAGTAGCAGAATCCATGGAGAAGATGCTCCTTTTAAACCGATATTTATGGCTTGCTTTCCGGAAAAACGGATTTCCTGGTTTAGACTGGTAACTTTGAGTTTGGGGTTTGTTTCGGCAAGAACATTCAGGATTTCGTAGGTATTGTCTTCGGAATTCTCGTTAATCACCAGCAGTTGATAATTCTGGAACTCCTGTTCGTTAAAATTATTCAGAATTTCCCTGATTCGTTCTTCCTCATTTCTTACCGGTACAATAATGGTCACCTGATTTGAATTTTCGGCTGAAGGACTATCCTTGTGCAGAGCGAGTTTCAGGTAATGACTGAGCAAATAATAAATCTGGATTAAAAATACCAATGATGCTGAAGCTAACAGCACCAGGTCGCTGATAGTAAGAATCTGAAAGTTAATAATCTTCACTTTGGAATTGCTAAATTAATTGATGGTTGTTGATATTTTGATCGCGGCAAAATTAATAAACCTGACGGTTTTATCCTTCCAATTTTTAATTAGATTTAACAGTTGTCTTTTTGTTGTTTTCCTGTCGTTCCACTTTTATGCCTATCTTTGGGCACTCAAAAAAAATCGGTTCATGCAATTTGATTTAAAACATACCGCTGAAGGCAGTAAAGCAAGGGCAGGTTTTATTACAACTGACCACGGAACAATTGAAACGCCCATCTTCATGCCTGTTGGCACTGCCGGTTCGGTGAAAGGGATACACAAAAGAGATTTGAAAGACGATATCGGGGCTCAGATTATTCTTGGAAATACCTACCATTTATACCTTCGGCCGGGTTTGTCAATCATTGAAGGAGCCGGCGGAATTCATAAATTCAATGGCTGGGATGGACCAATCCTAACCGATAGCGGGGGCTACCAGGTGTTTTCGCTGGGAGATATCCGGAAATTAAGCGAAGAAGGAGCCAAATTTCAGTCGCACATTGATGGTTCTGCACATTTATTTACTCCTGAAAATGTAATTGAAACCCAACGCACGATTGGTGCCGACATCATGATGGCATTTGATGAATGTACACCAGGAGATGCCGAATATGAATATGCAAGGAAATCGATGGAGATGACCCAGCGCTGGCTCGACCGCTGCTTTAACCAATTTGAAAATACATCATCCAAATATGGCTATTCACAGTCACTTTTTCCTATAGTTCAGGGAGCTGTTTATCCTGATCTGCGTGCAATTGCGGCTCAAAATGTATTGCAATATCAAAGCGATGGTTATGCTATCGGAGGTCTTTCAGTGGGAGAATCTGAAAAAGATATGTATGCCATGATTGAGGTTGTGAATGAAATACTTCCGGAGAATAAACCACGTTATCTGATGGGAGTGGGAACTCCGGTCAATATTCTGGAAGGAATTGACCGCGGTATCGACATGTTCGATTGTGTGATGCCCACACGCAACGGGCGCAACGGCATGCTTTTTACAAAGCGGGGAGTCATGAACATGCGCAATAAAAAATGGGCCGATGATTTTTCTCCGGTTGATCCGGATGGAACTTCGTTTGTGGACCATCATTATTCCAGAGCATTTCTGCGCCATCTGGTTATCTCGGGTGAAATGCTCGGTGCCCAGATTGCGAGTCAGCATAACCTGGCTTTCTATCTCTGGCTGGTAAAAGAAGCCCGGAGACAAATTCTGAATAATTCGTTTAAAAGCTGGAAAGAAGAGATGGTACAGCAACTTTCAGTACGATTATAAACCCTTGATTTATGCTGCGTAAAATTGATTTCTATATCATTAAAAAATTTCTGGGGACGTTTTTCTACTCTATTGCATTAATTATCAGTATTTCAATAGTTTTTGATATCTCTGAAAAAATAGATGATTTTTTATCCAAGGATGTTGCTCTGAAGTCGATTGTATTTGATTATTACGTCAATTTCATGCCCTACTTTGCAAATTTGTTTAGCGGACTGTTTACTTTCATTTCAGTCATCTATTTCACTTCAAAACTTGCCTACAATACCGAAATCATTGCGATTTTAAGCAGCGGAGTTTCGTTTAACAGGTTGATGCGTCCATACCTGGTTGGTGCTTCAGTCATTGTTTTGTTTTCGTATATGCTTGGAAATTATGTGATTCCACCAGCCAACAAGAAACGGGTCGAATTTACGAATATGTATATCGGGACCCGGAAAGCAGGTACCGAACGAAATATTCACCGGCAGATTGAGCCCGGAATCTTTGTTTACATCGATTCGTACAATGCTTCAAATGATGTTGGATACAAATTTACGGTAGAAAAATTTGTCGATAAAAAGTTGGTTTCTAAGTTGTCATCAGACTATATCAAATGGGATCGTGAAAAGAAAAAATGGACCATTCACAATTATTCAGTTAGAAACATTATTGGTTATACTGAAAAAATCAATACAGGGGCTGAAATTGATACCACATTGAATATGGTCCCGGAAGATTATCAGGTGGTCGAAAATATAGTGGAAACCATGACTTTACCGGCTTTGAATGAATCAATAGACAATTTGAAGCTTCGTGGAGTAAATACTATCGATTATGAAATTGAAAAGCATAAACGACGTTCGCAACCATTTTCCGCATTTATCCTAACCATAATTGGTATGTCTCTTGCATCAAGAAAAATCAAAGGTGGTATTGGGTTTCATCTTGGACTTGGGCTACTTCTAAGCTTTTCATACATTCTTTTTATGCAGGTTACTACCGTTTTTGCTACCAGCGGGCTGCTCTTACCATGGCAGGCTATGTGGATACCAAATATTATATATGGAGGACTTGCATTCTACTTGTATAAAAGGGCTGCGAGGTAAGGATTAAAAAATCAAACTCAGCATAGGATAGTTCAAAAGCAAATAAAACAGTCACTGGTTCAAATTACTTGTAAATGTTTTATAAAACATGTCAGGCAATAAAAAAATGATAATTTTGCCCTTTCTTAAACGTATTGATATCGGCACAAAAATAGACTATCGTTCTATTTCAATAGATTATTTTAATCAAAAACAAATTCTATGTCACTGAAAAGAAGCATTTTAGACCTTCGAAAACGAAAAGATGAAGTTCGATTGGGTGGAGGAGAGGAAGCCATTGAGAAGCAGGCTGCAATGGGTAAATTAACCGCTCGTGAACGTATCCTTGCAATTGTTGATGAAGGCTCATTTCATGAATATGATATGTTCGTTGAACATGCAGGTACTGACTTCGACATGGGCAATAAGGTCCTTGCCGGCGACGGGGTTGTTATTGGTACAGGAACTATTTATGGATCACCGGTTTGTCTGTTTGCACAGGATTTCACTGTTGCCGGAGGTTCGCTTGGTTTATCGCATGCCCGTAAGATTACCAAGATTATGGATCATGCCCTGAAAATGAGAGTTCCATTAATTGGTATTAACGACTCAGGTGGTGCGCGTATTCAGGAAGGTGTAAATTCTTTAGCGGGTTATGGCGAAATTTTCTTCCGGAATACCCTTTCTTCAGGAGTTATTCCGCAGATATCAGTTATTCTTGGACCTTGCGCAGGTGGAGCTGTATATTCACCAGCTTTGACCGATTTCGTGTTCGTAGTTGAAAATATTTCGAAGATGTTTATCACCGGACCTGCCGTTATCAAAAGTGTTCTTGGCGAAGATATTTCGATGGAAGCTTTGGGTGGTGCCCGTGTTCATGCTGAAATTACCGGAAACGCCCATTTCTATGCATTGAGCGAAAAAGAATGTTTCGAACAGATCAAAACCCTGATTACTTATATCCCCTGGAACAATACCCAACGGGCAAAATCGTTCCCTCCACAGGAACCCAAAACAAAATTAAAGATCGAGAATATCGTTCCTGCCGATGCAAGGCTTCCTTACGATATTCGTGATATCATTAAATCAATTACCGACAGCTCGGAGTTCTTCGAAATCATGGAACTTTTTGCTGCCAACATTGTCATCGGATTTGGCCGCATGAATGGCGAAACTGTTGGTTTCGTAGCCAACCAGCCGATGGTACTTGCAGGTGTTCTCGATTGCGACAGTTCAGACAAAGCCGCCCGATTCATCCGCTATTGCAACGCTTTTAATATTCCGATTATTACGCTGGAAGACATGCCTGGATATTTGCCGGGTGTTGATCAGGAACATGCCGGAGTTATCCGTCACGGAGCGAAAATCCTGTATTCTTATTCAGAAGCCACTGTCCCCAAAATTACGGTGATCATCCGTAAAGCCTACGGTGGTGGATATATTGCTATGAATTCGCGTCATTTACGTGCCGATTTTGTATTTGCATGGCCAACAGCAGAAATTGCGGTTATGGGACCTGAAGGTGCTGCCAACATTGTTTTCCGTAAGGAAATTGCAGAAGCTGCCAATCCGGAAGCCATGCGTCAGCAGAAGATTCAGGAATACAAAGATAAATTTGCCAATCCTTATGTAGCGGCATCGAAAGGTTACATCGACGAAGTCATCGAACCACAGGAAACACGAAAAATCCTGTTGCATGCACTTCAGATATCAACACACAAAGATGTTCCGGCTCCGGCCAAGAAACACGGACTTCCACCATTTTAATCAAAACTAAGGATTATGGCAGATCAGGAAAAACAATACATTATTGTACACAGTGCAAAATACGAGACCACCTATACTAAAAAGTACCTCAACCGGAAAGTTTGGGAAGAGCCCAATTTCAACCTAATCAAATCCTATATTCCCGGAACCATCATTGATGTTTTGGTTAAAGAAGGTCAGGTTTTAAAAGGCGGCGACAGTATTATTGTGCTTGAAGCAATGAAAATGTACAACGATGTACAAATGCCTTTCAAGGGTAAAATATTGAAGATCAATATTGAAAAAGGTCAGAAAATTCCTAAGAATTTTGTGATGATCGAGATTGAACCAGTAGTTTAAAATCATCAGATAAGATTAAAAAGAGCATTTCCGGATTGGAGATGCTCTTTTTTTATTGGAGAAAACCTTCTCTTTGACTCATTTTGTCAGGACTTGCAAAAGATTGTTGCTATTGGATATTGAACGTAGTACCTAACCGAAATCCATAGTGCTTCGACATATAAACTTCTTCAGGCAAAAATCCTTCTGTTTTGAAGATGAGACCTAAATCTACCGATATTCTTTTCAGAGATTTTGATCCGGGCCGATTGAAAAAATATTTTCCGGTAACATCTATGGCACCGCCCATCTTTCCCTGTTTTTCGTTGAAATCAAGATGCAGAGGTTGTTCCCAGTAATGAGCCGATACAGTGGCCGTAATTCTTTGGTTAATCGGGTAATACTTTAAACTCATGCCTCCGGCCATAAACCAGTTCACCCTGTTCTGATATTCACGAACATAGGCCTGAATTTTGTATTTTTTGTAGCTTATCCAGAAGTTTTCGTCGATTAAATCACCAAAAGGACAGATTACATGACCCAATCCGGCATTGATTTTCAGGTTTGGAGAGATTGAAATTGAAGGTATTCCAATCATATTCAGGTTAATGAGATTCAGCAACGAACGGTATCCCAATTTATAAACATAGTCTTTTTCTTCTGCGCTCAAATCGTTCCACAGCGTGTAGCGGTGAAAAGGCATGGTCGGCCTGTATAAATGACGCGCAGCGCCATAAATATCGTTCCCAACCACATCACGCTTGAGTTCGTTCGATTCTTCCGCTCCGTCAACATCGTAATGAATAAATCCGATCATATAATACTGGATCAGAAATGCTTTTCTCATGATGTATTCAACAGCAAGATTCCGGAAGGTTTCGTCCCCAAAGGCCATCAGGGTTTCTTCGCGGTTACCAAGCATATAATCAGATTCTGAACCAGCAGTATAAAGCCGCATAAAATTCGGAAAATCAGTTTCACGAAGGTTAATTAAGGTTTGGTCTGTTATCCCGGCGATATATCCTTCTCTTCTTGAAAAATAGTAAGGCTGGGATATGGATCCAATACTTTTTGCGGAAAGTATAGAACGGTGACCTTCTTCATGTGTTAATGCTCCCAACACTGTCAAATACAGGACGGATTGGATGGAATAATTGACCACCGGATTTAAACTATTGTCCAGTGACTTCGATAAAAGCCTGAAGCCGCTCAAATAATCCTCATTGAACTGTCTCATCGTAAATAGTCGGGCAGGTGAATCCTGAAAAATAAACGGATAGTATTTTGGTTGTACAACAACCTTTGTGCTGTCTGCATCCCTTGCGAACAAAGATGTATTCGAAACCACAAGCAAAAGAATGAACAGAATAGTATGTTTCATGGAAGTTTCTGTTTTGATTTTTTTTTTGATGTATGACATTTTCTACCTGCTAATTCAAGCCGGTAAAATTATCTGATAAGGTTCAGAGTTATAAGAAAAATACTTTCAGAATTCCAGCAAGTAAGATCATAAAAAAATAATGTGCAATTTTTTCGAGGCGTTTTTTCATTTCACTTGATGTTTGGTAATATTCTTACTGAAATATTCCTTTGGAATAAGCTCGAATCAAATGGTTTAAGCCTGTTGTTTTCTATTAACTTTTCTTCACGGTTTTTAAGCAAAAAGAGTTGCAGATCTTTTATTTGAAAAAAATGGCTTCTCTTAAAACCTCGAATACTGCGGTTAATAAAGAAGAGTCCCTTTCATTGCAGCAATGAAAGGGACTCTTGGATTGAATAATTTTTCGGAAAATCGGCTATGGTTTTGGTTTAAAGATGATATCCACCACATCAGCCTTTGCCAGGAATTCATTTACAAATTTCTGAACCTGTGCGATAGTCATTTTCTGAAGTATCTTCTCATAGTTATCGGCTGAGCTTGAATCGTACGAATAGGTATAATAAGTATTCAAAGCCTGAAGCCAGTAATTGTTGTGCAGTTTCGACTGTTCGCGGTTTTTCAGGAGACTTTCAACTGCTTTATCAAGGTCTGTGGCAGTTGGACCTTCTTTGGCAATTTTATCTATTTCGCGGTAGAGAATCGCTTTCAGATAGTTGGCTTTTGCCGGATCAGTATCAAAAGTCAGACTAAGGCTTTTTTCGGCTTTCGGGAATTTGGACGAACTGGCCGAAACCCTTACACCATATGATCCACCTTCCTTTTCACGGATTTCGTCAATGTACCGAAGGTTCAGGATATCGCGGAACACGCTCAGCAGAAGGTTTTGTTCAGGAGAATAATCCATCTTTGTATCGAAATTCACCGAAACAGTTGACTTCTTAACTTCGAGCGGAATTTCTATTTCGCGTGTTGTTTTTCCTTTCGGTCCTTCAACATTACGGTCAGTCCAGGTTTCTTTCCGCGGCAAATTAGTCAGTGACCCGATGTATTTTTCAGCCATTGCTTTTGCTGTTGCTTCGTCGATGTTACCCACAATAAAGTAAGTAAAGTCACCTGCATCAACAAACCGGTCCTTGTAAATAGCTTCTATTTGTTCCATCGAAATCTCATTGAACAATTCAGGAGTCATTAGTTTGGTTCGCGGATTTTTGCAGGTCAAAATCAATGACAATGAGTCACCTATGATTTTTTGCGGATTATTAGCCATGTTGGCAACAAAAGCTTTGTAGCGGCCCAGCAATGCATCATACGCTTCCTTGTCGAAACGTGGATTTTCAAACTGAAGGTACAATAACTGCATCATGGTTTCGAAGTCTTTTGGAGTGCTCGATCCGCTGAATGTTTCGTTCAAATCGGATAAACCAACACCCATACTAACCTTTTTACCGGTCAGGGCTTTTTTCAATGCAGTGGCATCGTATTCGCCTACACCAAAAGCACCCATAAACTGGTTCAACATCATTGCAGATGCAACCTTTTCGTTTTCAACTTTAGAACTTCCACCGTTACTCATGGCGATGAGTGAAACCTGGTCTTTCTCGTAATCTGCCTGACGGAAAATTACTTTGGTCTCGTTACCCAAAGTCCATTCTACCGCACTAAATTCCGGAAGTTTTTTGGAGCTTTTTACTTTTGAACCTACCAGTTCTTTCTTGATTAAGTTGGTAGAAACTGCCTGATCAGCATAAGGTTCAACCTGGCTTTTATCCACTTCAGACATGATGCCCAATGCCTGTTCTTTGGTAAGATGTTTAGCCTCCGGTTTGTCAGGTCCCATCACTACAACTACACGATTTTCCTGAGTCATCCACTGTTTCGCTTTGGCCGAAACTTCTTCAAGCGAAATAGTTGGTACTATTTTTTGTGCAAAATCCCAGTCAAAATCTATTGATGTTATTGGCTCGCCATCGATATAATTACTTTTAAAATCGGAAGCATATTGATCGTTGCTGATTTTATCACGTTGTTTGAAGCGGCTTTCAAGTGAAGTCAGATAGTTTGTTTTTGCACGGTCAAGTTCACCAGCGGTAAACCCATTCTGATAAATACGCTCGGCCTCGGTATAAATTGATTTGAATGCTAAATCGTCTTGGTCCGGTTTCGCTGTTGCTGAAACTGAGAACATTTCATATCCGGAGCCGGGAATGAATCCACCATATCCTATATTTCCTGAAATGAAAGGTGCAACTCCTTTTTGAAGAAGTTCGGTGATCCGTTCCCTTGCCATCATGCTGAACAGTGACTGGATGGTCTGTTCACGTTGGTAATTCAAGTTTTTTTCTGACCTTTCGGGAGCTTTATGTTTGATATACAGCGAAACGGAATAGTTATCGGCTTCCTTGTCAGATGCAAGTACGTACAATGGTTCCTTGTGTTCCGGAACAGCATAAAATTCACGCTTTTTCGGGTTAGCGACTGGTTCTATTTTAGATAATAGTGCTTTAACTTTTTGTTCCACAGCATTCACATCAATGTCGCCAACAATAGCAATGGCCTGCAAATCGGTACGGTACCATTCGTGATAGAAATCCCGGAGTGTTTCATATTTGAAATTTTTAATCACATCCAGATCTCCGATTACATCGCGGTACATATATTTCGAACCGTCCAGCAAAACCGGCAACCATTGGCTTCGCTGACGGAATGTAGCTGTGCGTCGTGTCCGCCATTCTTCGGTAATCACACCACGTTCAGCATCAATTTCCTCGTCGGTGAGCAAAAGAAAATGAGACCAATCATTCAAAACCAATAAACAGCTGTCGACTAAACCTTCGCTTTTCACCGGAACATCGCTCAGGTTGTAAACGGTTTCACCAAAGCTGGTATATGCATTGATGTTCCGGCCAAATGAAACGCCATGTTTTTCAAGCGTGTTGATGATCCCTTTTCCAGGAAAATGCTGGGTACCATTAAAGGCCATATGCTCCAGAAAATGAGCCAGACCATTCTGGTCATCGTTTTCGAGCAGTGCACCTACGTTTTGAATAATGTAAAAACTTGCCCGTTCTTTCGGCTCTTCGTTGTGCCGGATGTAATAGGTCATTCCATTGGCAAGTTTACCGGTGCGAACTGCCGGATCAACAGGAGCTTTCTGTGACAGGACATTCTGGCTAAAACACATTCCTGATAACTGCAAGATTGCAGCAATCAGTACTAATCTGAATTTGATCATACGTACGTCTTTTTTTGGTTTTGTTTTTGCCGACAAGATATATTGGGGTGGCTTGTCATAATACTATCCGATAGGTAGCAGACATTTGTTCATCATTACAATTAATCCGAATTATTTTTTCTGATCAATCCGTTTCAGCAAGACGAAACCACCTTTTTTTTCCACAAAAACAAGCTGCGGATTTTGATCGAGAATAGATTGCATAGCGGTTATTTTTACGACGAAATATACCTCGCGGCCAGTTTTCCCATGCAAAAGAAACTCTTGCTCATCGCAATCATTGCAGGCCTTTTGTGGTTTGTCGGAATAGAAATACGGAGCATAACTTTTATAACCCAGGGTTGAAATCCAAACAGGTTTATCTTTAAACGCAGAAATAAAACCGATAGCCGGTCCTTGTGAATACTGCTCAATTTTCGGAACCACCATAAACATGAAAAGAAGGACAAAAAGCGCAGTACTTAAATATATGGTTATAACCTGTTTAAACCCTCGCAGGAAAAAAACTGCAACGATAAGTGCTATTCCAAAAGCCAAACCAACCAAAAACTCGAATCCACTCCAATTAACGGCAGTATCTATACAGGCAATCGCAAAATCGTCTTTTATATATTTTTCCAGCACTGCGGAAGGTATGCCTTTTGCAATAAGTTGCACGAGGCCGGGAGCAATGGCCCAAATTGTCCCCAAAAATAAAATCAAAGTTTTTTCAAGTTTATTTAAGCTTAGCTTTTTGATATACATTTCGTAAATCGATATTGCAGCCAGATAGCTCAAAGGAAAATAACACAGCGAACTGTAATGGACAATCTTGGTTTTGATCAAAGAGAAAATCACAAGTACCACACAAAATAATATTATCATCAGCTTTCGGTAGTCATTATTTTCAGCGCTTTTTCTAAAGAAAGCTCTGAAAGCCAGAATGGAAGTCGGAAAGACACCCACGAACAGAACTATTGGATGGTAGAGAATACTGCCACCATGCCCGGCATCTTCAGTTTTCATCAACTTCATCTGATAGTCGATAAAATCAGCAACCAGTTGCCAGTTTCCAATAGCGATTTGATACAGGTGATATGAACCTCCGGTAAGAATAAGAACCAAAGTAAAGATCAGTAAATCAATCCATTTTAGAAATTTCAGTTTTCGTTCGAGCAATAAATACAGTCCTATTGACACGCCAAATAACAAAATGGCAACCGGTCCTTTTGTTAATGTTGCCAAACCAAGAATTCCTGCAGAAAGGATCACATTTGTAAATCCTTCGCCTTTCAACTCTCTCCTCCCGATGTGTTTGAATGCAAAATAGATGGAGGAGAAAATAAACAGGTTAAACCATGGGTCGATGATTCCGGACTTAAAATACAGAAAAGGTAAAATTGAAGCGCCATAAGCAATGGTCCAGGCCAATCCAAATTTGTGGTTCCGCAAGCTATTTCCAACTTCAAACAAAACAAGCAAACTCAATACTCCGCAGATTGCATTGGGAAATCGAGCTGCAAACTCATTGATTCCAAAGATTTTCATACTAAGAACCTGCATCCAGATAAACATTGGTGGTTTCTCCCAGAATGGCATGAAATTAATCCTGACGGTACTGTAATCGCCGGTTGTGATCATTTCGCGCGCCGATTCAGCAAAATTGATTTCATCCCAATCAAACAAATGGACTAAGCCATTGAATGATAAAAACATCAGAAGAGAAATGAATATTATTAATAACCTGATCCGGTTTTCAATTGACAAGTTTTGAATCATAGGATTTGTTTTCTAATGGATTTTTTTGGTCTAAGCGATATTTTTCGATCTATCCACGGGTTGTTAATCTGCCTGCTAAAATAATAGATCGGGATAGTTATTGATATGGCGATATAGGAACCTGTGAAAACATCCAGAGGGAAATGGGCAGAAAGATAAATCCGTGAAAAACTAACCAGGGCAGCAATGCAAAAAAGGATGAATTTTAGATATTGGTTTTTGATCAGGATGGCCAGGTACAAGAAAATCCCGAACGCTGTAGCCGTGTGACCCGAAGGAAAGCTATAAAGTGATGGAGGATTATATGCCGGCACATGCCTGATCACTTCGGTAAATTCAAAATAGGCAACCGGACGATCAAATTCGGGAAAATAATATCTTTTTAGCAGAGTAACGAGGATTGAAATGACAAAAGTTGCGGTTAAAAAGGTCAATGATTCGCGAAATGAAATAAAAAGTAAAACGGTGACAAGAATATAAGGAATAAATCCATCGCCCAAATTGGTTATATGGTAAAAGAAATGATCTGCAAAATCTGAACTGTAACTGTTTATGTTCAGGAATAAACCGGCACTCCCATGAATTCCGATAAGAAATAAAAGGTAAGTTGAAAGCACAATAAATGGAGCAATAAAATATTTATTGTCCAGAATTACCTTCAGAATTCCGGAAGCCTTCGAAGAAGAGAATATACTCATTGGAATCAGCAATTTCGACAAAGATAGTATCCTGATATTTCAAAACGATGTCATCTGGTAAAATTGCTCAAATATTGCTTAAATTTTGATTTTCAAACGCCGCAGGCACTTCATAGGAGCGGTTAATTCTGGTTCGGATTCATAACTTTACCTATAAACAGTATCGCATTCGTATCTTTTTCGCGGATTGCAAAAACAAACGGATGATCAACCCGAAAAGTATTCATATCGGGTCCTACAGAAGTTACACCAACGGTAATTCCGGTAACTGCCGCAGCTTCGGTTCCGCGCTCATCCACTTTGATGTAGGTTTTGTGCATGACTTCCGAAATAACCAGCCGGGCATCATCCGAAATTCCGCTCAGGTCAGCGCCATCGTTAAATGCATCGGTCATTCCCAATGTTTTTAGATTGTCAACCAGACTTTTATCAAATTTGAACTCGAACTTCGGAAGGAATACTTTTTTCTTTTGTTCGCTCAGTTTCGAAACCCATTCGTTCACCTTGTCCGAGGTCATCAACGAAATCAAATCATTGGTAGTTTTTCCGGCAGCAGGCAAAAAGATCAGCATCGAATATTTTCCGCTTCCATAAGGCATTTCAAGCAGTTGAAAATCTATATTGCTGAAGTAATTGAACGAATTTTCAATATACATGGTCGGAACCTGAACTGCATTTTGATCTTCTTTGGTGAACGACTGGTCGGCGGTTTCCTGAACATCAAAGCGGTATTTCCACTCGCCGTTGAAATAGATGGCATTCAGCAGGTACATCACATCTTCGGCTTTTACCTTTTCGATAATCTTTTCGATTTTACCTTTGGTTTTCGTATTTACCCAGCTGTTCACGGTATTCAGGGTTTCCGTAGTTTTTGAAAAATCGAGCCCTGAAACCTCAGCCTGATAATAGTTTTGGTTGGTGGCAATGAAAGCGGGTTTTACATTGAAGGTATTCCGGTAGAAAATGGCATTCGAAATGGAAAGTTCCACTTTCGGATCATGACTTATCAGCGACGAAACCAAGTCTTTAAAGCTTTGGTTAATATCGTCTGGCGTCAGGTTTGATTTATACAGCATGTCCTCCATTTGTTTTTTTGTATTCCCGTTGGTACCATTGTAAACCATGGCCAATGCGAGAGAAACGCTTAGTGGAGAAATCATGGTATTTTTTTGCACATCAAGCGAAGAATTCACTTTTTGAAACAGTTCGAATCCAAACTGATTGTCAGCTGAAATGATTTTTGCCGATTTATCTGAAGGTGTTAAATCAGAAACCTTAGGAACTTCAGGTTTGTCGCTGCAGGCGGCGATCAGAATTACAATTGCAAAAAATGAAAAGAATCGTTTCATGGGTTTTCGTTTAATTCTGTTTTTAAGATGAAACAATCATCTGAATGGTTGCGCGGCAAATCCAACTTTAATTTCCTGAAGTTCAGTATTTGCCTGAGGAAAACAAAATGGTTACGCAACTATTCCAATGTGAGAATCATCTAAGAATGGAAACGTGAATCAATGAATGTTATATCAACTTCCGGAATTCGGTTTGAACAGTATTTTGAAACTTATTTGATGGAATTTTTTAAGCCCCAAAGTGAATTAATTCGGTTAAATTTGGGTGATCAGAAAACAATGCACTCTTGGAAGATTTTAAACCTCTCATATCCGAATGTATTGCCGGCAAACAAAAGGCTTTGGCAGAACTATACCATCATTTTGCACCAAAAATGTTCGGGGTTTGTTTGCGTTATGCGAAGGATGCTACCGAGGCTGAGGATAATTTACAGGATGGATTTATCAAGGTCTTTGCCAATTTGAAAACATTCCGTAACGATGGGTCGCTTGAAGGCTGGATCCGGCGGATTATTATTAATGTATCGCTCGAAAAAATCCGAAAGCAGCATTTGATGTATCCGGTTGAAGATGTTTCGATTTACGATACCATCAATTTTTCGGATGATGTGATTGCCAAGATTTCAGCAGACGACCTGATGAAACTGATTCAGGAATTGCCTCCACGATATAGGCTGGTTTTTAACCTTTATGTGATGGAAGGAATGTCACATCAGGAAATTGCACAGGAAATGTCGATCACGCAAGGAACCTCGAAATCAAATCTGGCACGGGCCCGCGAAATATTGAAAAGGAAAGTTCATGAAACTTTCGGCGAATTAAAAGCTCAAAATAATTATACTGCATGAAGAATACCAACAATATAGACGAACTGTATCGCGAAAAGCTCCAGAACTTTGAGAAGGATCCACCTTCTTATTTGTTGGAGAATATTTTGGCGGCAACAGTGGTCAATAAAAAAAGTGGGAAAATGGTTTTCTGGCGTATGGCCGGTGTGGCGGCCGCTTTGCTTCTGGCTTTTATTGCAGGTTGGCAATTCAATTCACGCGATAAGCTGGAATTGAAGCAGCAAATGGTAATGACTCAAACCCCGGCACCAAAGACTGAAACAAAAACATCAATTCAGTCTGAAGAGAAAAGGATTCTAAATCAGGCTGAACCTTCACACGCGATGGTTGCCTCATTGGAGCAGGTCAATCAGGTAGAAAGTTCAAAATCCATTGAAATGAGTTCAATTTCTGAACCCGGAACAAGTCCATCAATTATTGAAACCTCACTCCTGAAACCACTTAATTCGCAATTCATCAAAATACCCGGAGAGACTGCTTCAATAAAACTACTTCAGGAACGAAAAACGAAGGAAATTACCAAAAACTTGTCTGAAAAATCAATAGATCAGCAGATTATGGAGCAAAACCAGCAACTGGCGATGGCTCAGAAATCGGACAAGGCAAAAGCCCGCTGGTTGGTTGGGGCGCAGGTTTCACCGGCCTACAATGTTTCGAACAGTTCTCATTCGGCTCAATATGCGAGCAACATGTTAACTGCTGAATCAAGTCATAAAGTTGACCTTGGTGCTGGTTTAACAGTTGAATATAAACCAGGCAAGCGCTGGAGTGTTCAAAGTGGTGTTTATTATTCTGGAATGGCGCAGAGCTCGGGTGTTTCAGGAAGTCAGAATTCAAAGAATTCTTTTGCACCTGGACTTGCAGCTGATTATGTGAATACCAGTGTGAATGTCGACGCCAATTCAAACAAATTATCGATGAATAGTACTGCCGGAGTGATTGAATTGAAGGGTGTTCCGTCACAAATTATATTGGGGTCGAAACTTGAAAGCAATTCGGTAACCCCGGCAGTTTTTGCGTCGAATGTTCAGTTTACCCAAAACTTTCAATACATCGAAATACCGCTCTATCTTCGGTACTCGATTATTGATTCGAGATTTGGTGTGGAAATGATGGGCGGACTCAGCTCAAATGTTTTGGTCGGCAATGAAACCTACATGCAAGCTGCTTCCGGCAAATCGCTTGTTGGTTCAACCAAAGATATGCAACCTTTGAATTACAGCGGAACTTTGGGCTTGGGACTGAAATACAGCTTATCGAAACGTTTCTTTCTGAATGTTGAACCCCGCGTTAAATATTACCTGAATTCGCTGAACAGCAACGCATCGGTTAGTTACAAGCCATACACGATCGGTGTTTTTACCGGTTTGAGCTACCAGTTTTAGCCTTAGTCATTGGTAGCTTATCATTGGTCGTAAGTTGTTTCACGTCATTTAATTGTCATTCATTGTTTTGGCACAGCCTGATATTACAATCAATAAACACAATGACCACCAATGACCATGAAATGACATCGATAATATTCAAATTCAAACCAGTTATTCTGACACTCACGCGCAACCTTTTGTTAAGTCAAACCATCTTCTTTTCAGAATATCAATTTAACCTCATATATACCCAAAACCCAATGAAAAAAAACCTGCTCCTGGTTTTTGTCATGTTGTTACTGCTACCTGCTTTTGGCCAGAAAAGCAAAAAAGATGTCGTTTACCTGAAAACCGGTGCAATAATCCGGGGGCAACTTTTGACCTACGACCTTGCAACTGTGAAAATAAATTCGGATGGAAACTTATGGGTATTTCAGCCTTCCGAGGTCGACAGTGTCTCAAGAGCTTTAAAAGCCAAACCTGATGCTGGTCCGATCAAAAACTATTTCTTCGACTCTTCCATGGGTGTGTTGGTTGGTAATTCCGGAAATGCACAAAAAGCTCCATTCTCGTTTATGACTTCGGCAAACTTCAAGGTTCTCGATAAACTTTACGTTGGAGCAGGCCTTGGAGCAGAGTTTCTGGATGAAACCTATATGCCTGCATTTGCCCAGATTCAGTATAAATTCAGGAATACCCGGTTCACACCGTTTGTCAATTTGCAGTTCGGGTACATGGTTCCTCTTGAAGACAGCAATAATCAGAACTATACGAATTATTATCCCCCTTATTCTGATTATTATCCTGGTGGACAGTCGCAAGCCAGCGGAAAACTCAAAACCGATGGCGGAATCCTGATCAATCCTTCTTTAGGGTTTCAACGCTTTACTTCCGAAAACTTTGGCTGGTTCTTTTCTTTTGGTTACCGCTACCACCAATTGAACTATTCAGGAGACAATAAATACAAGCTCGAAGAAAACTATTCGCGTCTTTCACTTAAAATCGGAGTGATCTTTAATTAAATCCAGCCATGATACAGACTAAAAAAACATACTTCATTCTGGTGTTCCTGATGGCGATAGCCACTTCCTGTGCCGACAAGGTTTACGAAACTTTTATGGCCAATTCGCCGGTTTACCTGACTTATAACGATTTGCGTTCAGCCGTGAAAATGACCGCCGCCCGGGAACTGAACAATCCCGGGAAAATCTATTTCAAAGATCAATACATCTTCATCAATGAAAGAATGAAAGGCGTGCATGTTTTTGATGTGAGTGACCCTGCGAACCCACAGAACAAAGGTTTTATTGAAATTCCCGGAAATGTCGATATCGCAATCAAGGACAATATTCTTTATGCCGACAGCTATGTCGATCTGGTTTCAATTGATGTTTCCAGTTTTTCAGCCATAAAAGAAGTTGGCCGTGTTCAGAAGATATTTGCTTATACTTTGCCGGTTTACGATACCAAATATCCATTGGCTAAAGTCGATCAGGAAAAAGGAGTTGTAACCGCCTGGGATGTGAAAAGTGTCCGTCAGGAAATAGAACAACGATATTATCCGGTGTATTATGGCAACAGCAAATATTTGTATTACGATGCAGCATCAATAAGTTCAGGCATTAGCGGAGGAACCAGCGGAACCGCCTACGGTGTTGCCGGCAGCATGGCCCGGTTCGCTTTGTATAAAAATATGCTCTATACGGTCGATCCGTATAATTTATACACCTTGAAACTGAATTCGGCTTCCGATGTTACTTTGTTGAAAACAACGATGTTGGGATGGAATGTGGAAACCATTTTCATAGCTGACGACCACATGTTTTTGGGTACTCAAAACGGTATGATTGTCGAATCGCTCGAAGTACCGGAAAGCCCATCACAAATTGCGACATACTCTCATATTACTGCCTGCGATCCGGTTGTCATCAAAGGCGATCTGGCTTTTGTAACCTTGAAAGGCGGAACAACCTGCCGCGGAACCGTGAATCAGTTGGATGTAATCCGGATGAGTAATGGTTATTCAAAATTTGAACTGCTCAAATCTTATCCGATGTTTGGCCCGCAAGGCCTTGGAATTGACGATGACTTACTTTTTATCTGCGATGGTGATGCTGGTCTGAAAATTTATAATTCGTCAGATCCGATGGCCATTACAAACAATATGATTGCAAGTTTCCCGTTAATTAATGCATATGATGTCATTCCGATGAATAACTATCTGTTTATGATTGGCGATAAAGGATTTATGCTTTACGATTATTCAAATGTTCAGAACATTAAACAAATTGGTTTTATTCCGGTAGTGAAAAAATCATAACCAGTCCGGATTATCTGGACTTTGAAGTACTGTGGTATCCTCTGAGAAAAACCGGTTGATCTTTTCAACCGGTTTTTTGTTTGAATAAAAGGCAGGCTTTGTTGACTGAAGAAATTAAAACCGCTACTTTTGCGAATTGTCAAATTTCGAAAAATTGAATATGAAGATTAAGATATCACCCCGGTTTTTCAGGTTGTTGTTTATTGTTCCTGCCTTTGTATTCCCTGCGCTGACCGCCTGTTCAAGTTCATCTCCTAACCGGCCTGATTCAATCGGAACGCATTTGTTTACTCCGGTAGAATTGCCATCAAAACTTGAATTTGCAGGTGAAAATGTACCCATGGAATATTACGACGTGCGTGAAAGTCTCGACCGGGAGTTGCTGTCGGCAGTTTATTTCCATTCGCAAACCATCAGGTACATCAAAAATATGCCACGCTACTTTTCAATCATTGAGCCAATTCTGAAGTCAAATGGCATACCTGAAGATTTCAAGTATCTGTGTTTGGCCGAGAGCGGTTTCGATGTCAGGGCAGTTTCGCCAGCCAGGGCAGCTGGCTTGTGGCAATTGCTCGAATCAACTGCCAAAGAAAATGGACTGGAAGTTAATAAGGAAGTTGATGAGCGGTTTAATATTGAAAAGTCTACCGTGGTAGCCTGCCGAATGTTTAAGTCAGC